>JAYVJN010000448.1:0-2561 GCA_043769325.1 Acidobacteriota bacterium | reverse complement strand
TTATCAATTATCATCTATCACCTATCAATTATTACGGTCACAACGCCGGTTTAGCCATAATAGATGACAAATGATAATTGATAACAGGCGATGTTCTATATCTTTCAAGAAAAAGAATTTTTGCCACAGATTACACAAACTTCACAGATTATTGGTTTTATCTGTGTTATCTGTGAAATCTGTGGCTAGTTCTTTTTCTTGAAGTGTATAACCTTCTGCTTCTTCTTACCGACTGCCGCTAAAACCGTTGACCGATTTGTTCCGTGCCGAAGGCCCCGATACCGTTGAGGCGGAAGCTGAAGATAGTGCGGTTTTCGGTGCGCAAACCGGCGTTGAAGGTGTAATTTTGCAGCACGACTGAGCAGCAATCCCAGGTGCGGCCCAAGGTGACGGTGGAACTGATAAGCGAAGATTTCTGACCGGGTCGGTTCTGGAAATCGAAGAAAAACGAGACGCCGCCCCAATAACCGCTCTTGTCCGGTTGCCCCAAAAAGAGCGAAGGACTCCACTGCGAACCGCGAATTGTGCCGGGTTCCTTGCCCCGCGCGTCAGCGAATTGCGCCAGCGAAGGCGGCAAATCCAGCGAACGGGTGTAGTAAAAAGTCTGATAGACGCGCACCAACGCCAGCCGTAAACTGAGCGTCGCCGAAAGATTCCGCAAGCCCGCGCGTTGCGTGTCCAAGTCAGCCCGCACATCCGCGCTCAGGGGGCGAAACGGGCGATATTGCGCCGTGATATTCACGGGCGAAAAGCGTCGTGGGACGCCGCCGTAAGTAAAGCCGGAAAAGGTGTAAATGGGCGCGAATTGGTTGCGCCGGCCCGGCGTCAACGCGCCGCCAAAGGTCGTGTCAAAGAAATATTTACCGCGCACGGTAACGGTCAGAGCTTCGTAAGGTTGTTCGGAAACGGTTGGCTTGTCGCCCGTATTCGGGGCCTTGCCGCTACCGACGGTTTCCGTCGAACGCCGCGTAAAAAAGCGGTTTGAGAGGCCGTATTCAACCTCATTTGTGTCCGCCAAAGTGTCGCTGAAGTCAACCCGCAACACGCGCTCGAAATTAGTGACGCCCTTAACTTTACGATAAATCAAGTAGGGTTCGATGACGTGGCGAAAGTGGAACGCGCCATCCTTGCGCTTAAAGTTTCGCGCCAGGGCCGCAGGACGCAAATCAACTTCCAAATCGGCAAAACCGCGCACCAAATCGCGGCTCAGAACGAGGCGCGTCGTCGGGTCAATCGTGTTGGAATAGTAAGTCGCGTGCAGCCCAAAAGTTGTCGTCAGCGACCAACCGTTGCTAAACGAAAGCGGCAGAGAGACTTCGGGGCGCACGAAAAGACGCTGCACGATGGAAGGCGAGATAATCGGGTCGCCGCCCACATCGCGGCGAAACTGCGCCAAATCCTCTACCGTTTCCTTGCGGCTAATGCCTTCGAGACCGCCGTTGATACCCCAGTAAAGCGGGACTTTTTTGAACAGGTTGAGCAACGGCGAAAAGCGTTTTTCCAGCGTGATGCCGGGCAATTGGCGCGTGCGGATGCGCGCGTTGGGCAGTGACGTGACTTGTGTGCGCGCCAAGATGTTGAGGCTGTAATCGCCCCAGTTTTTGTTAATGTAAAGCTGCGAACGCTCTTCGGGCGAGATGGCTTGTTGGATGGTATCGGAAAAGACCTGGCGAAACGCGAGGTTGGAGGTGACGTTAATATCGGCGGCGGCGACGAAGCCATTGGGGAAATAGTGGACGCCGTCCGCGTAAAAGCTCGTGCCGCCCTGATTCGGCGCGGCCGGGCCCGCTTTTTGCCCGAAAACGCGGTCTTTCACGGCATACAAGCCGAAGTTGAGATAGGAGCGCGAATTGGCCCGCGTGCGCACGTCAAACCCGAGGCCGATGCCGCGTTTGGAGAATGTATCCAACCGCACAGTGGCGTCCGCTGAACGGCCCAGCGTTTGGTAATAGGCGCTGGAAAGACGAAAACCAACCAAATTTGAGCGGCCAAAAGTGGGCGTCAGAAAACCGCTTTGGCGGTCACGCGGCTTGAGGGAAACTGAGGCGTAAGGCAACTTTATTACTGTGTTGCCTTTGATGCGAAAACCAGGCGTGACCAGCGTGGCGCGTTCGCCGCGAATGATGGTGGCGCGTTTGGTTTTAAAGCTCCACTTGGGCTTTTCTTCGTCGCAGGCGGTGAGCGTGCCATTGAAGATGAGAAACTTGTTGTAGCTCACTTTTTCCACCCGTTGGGCCGTAAAATGGAGCGTCGTGCCGTCCTGTGATTGATCGGTGTAACCCGTGGCGTTGAGAAAATAGCCGGTCTTGGTCTTGGCGTTAAATTCGGCCTTGCTGCCCGTGATGCGTTGGCCCGGCTCCTGGTCAAACACCACATTGCCCTCGGCGACGAGCGTATCGGTGGCTTCGTAATAGGTGATTTTGTCGGCCTGTATATGATAGACGGTTATCCGCACATCCACATTGCCTTCGTAAACGATAACTTTTTTGTCTTTTTCGCCCGTGACGGATTCGCGGTCGGCCTCGATTTTCACTTCGTCGCCGGGCACGATGGGCGGGGCC
>JAYVJN010000447.1:0-7272 GCA_043769325.1 Acidobacteriota bacterium | reverse complement strand
CACCCCCGCGTGTGCGGGGAATACTGGTTGCGGCTCATCGCGCCTGCGCCGCGCTCCGGTTCACCCCCGCGTGTGCGGGGAATACAACGCCGGAAGGCGGCAACGCGCCGCCGGTTTCTGGTTCACCCCCGCGTGTGCGGGGAATACGGCAAGCGTGCAGCCGCCGCGTGTGATGCGGTCGGTTCACCCCCGCGTGTGCGGGGAATACACTGGAAGAATGCCAGTAAATACGGGAGGTTTGATGGTCAAAACACCCCGGAAGTATCAACAGTCTGCGCGCTAGTGTCAAGCGGCTGTTTATTACGCACGCGGACGAGTAGTAAGCCTTCAAAATCAACAATTTCACGGTCTGATTCGCCGTGCGTGAGAATCTTGAAGCCTTGTTCGTTGGCTGCGCCATGGAGCAAGAGCGCATTTCCTCCGCGCAACTTGCCGCAGACCATACCCCACAGTTTGTCACGCACAATGGCTGAGACATTTCCGGCAAAAACGCCGGCCCGTAACTCCAAAAGCCAGCGCGTTAATTCGCCACGCACTCCGCGTGGCACACTTTCTAATAGTATGACAACCATTGCCTTGTACCTTTCATTGGCTAGAATATCGCCTCGTCGTCGCTCCAATTGACGCCGCCGCTGACCGTGCCGCTGAACGGTTCCCATAAACCGCCGGGGGCTGCTTCATCGGCGTCGAAATCAGTTTCATCTTCCGGCGGCAGCGGCACGGCTAAAGCCTTTTCCATATCAGGGATAATCCGCGCCAGCAGACGCTGTTCGTAAAAGATGTCGCGGCAAGCCCTTCGTATCCGTGACTCAATGTTTTTTTCGTCTTCCTTGACCAGACGAAAGGCGAGCGGGATGGTCAAATCAGCTTTGTACAAATCCGCGATGTCATAGACGAACGACAGCATTTTGCCGGTGTGAATAAAACCCAGCGCGGTGCTGTAACCCGCCGCCACAATCGCCGCGTGGCAAATACCGTAGAGACAACTGTTAGCCGCCGACAGAGCGCGGTTGACGGAATCGGCGTCGGCCCATTTGTCACGCCGGTAGGCGCGGCCCGACCATTCCACGCCCGTTTCGCGGCTGGCCCGGGCGTAAGCCTCGCGCACGCGAATCCCTTCCTTGCCGCGTATCTGCTGCAAGGTCAATTCAGGGTCTAACGTCTCGACAAAACGCATTTCGTACATCTGCCGCACCACTGCCAGCCGCAAGGCCGGAATCGAAGACAGACGCGCCTGGCGCAACAGGTGGCGCGAGGCCCGTGTTTCGCCCATCCCTTGCGCGTAGAAGCGCACGCCCATTTCGCCCGTCCACCCCACCAGACAGCCGTTTTCCGCCAACGTCTGCACCGCCGCGTGCGTCATGGAAGTTCCCGGCCCGACCAAAAACATCGTCAGACCGGCGCAGGGCACCGCCGTTACCCCGTCTTTGTCGTGCAAGGCGATGGCTTTGTCGGCGCGGTCAATGCGGCAATGCTCAACATAGACGAATCCGGCACTGTCACGCACTTTCGGTAATATATGTAAATCTTTGAGTGACATCAGTTTAGGCTCCTTTTGCTAAGACTGCGGGCGGGCCACCGAGAGCAACCCGAACCCATATGCTTTGCCGCGCCCGATGCCGTTGCGTAGAGCGTCTTGAAATAAAGCACTGTCAATGACTATCAATGCGCCCTCAAACAAGACCGCGCCGAAGGTCAGGGTCGCGTGTTTCGCGCCGTCGGCTGTCTGCCGGCGGCCTGTGGCCTGGGCTTGCGGAACGGCGTTGAGGTCGGCCACAGAGGGGCTAACGCTCACTGCCGCCAGCCGAAAGCCATGCGCCGCGCCTTGCCGTTGCAGCCAGTCCAGTTGCCCGGACTCGTCGTAAATGCCCATCCGCTTGCCGCGACGCTTGCCCCCGGCCTTCTGCGAAACACAGCGCGTCGGGTTGGCGCGTAGGCGAAATTGCAAACGCATTCCGGTTTGCAGGGTGCGGAAAATCTCGTACACAGGCTTGCAAGACGGGTTCAATCCGTCCGTGTCACTGAGCAAATAATCGTCGGGCAAATTGTTCCAATTGGGTGCAACGCCGGATTGCACCAGCAAAGTGAGCATATTGCGGCGTTGGTCAACGTCCAGCCGGTACAAAATACCGAACTCCGCACGCGCTTTCTGTTCCACATTTGCCAGTTGGGGAAAAGCTGAAAGAACCGTGCGGTGACATTGCTGGCAATCGGCCATATCCCGCCGCACATCACGGCTGCGCGGATTAAGCCACAGGCGCGATAAGTAAATTTCCTTCATCTTCGCTTCCTCCTTCATGTAAACGTATAAAATCGGTTTTGACGCGGCGCGGCAGAAATCGCCGGGTGGCAAAACAGAGCGGGACATCGTGGCGTGTTTCAGTCCCGCCGGCATCTTCGATAATGATTCGCAAGTCCTTTGCTTCAACCACAAAGTCAGTTAAGACAACTTCTTGCAAGGCTTCCCGAAGGGCCAGGCCGGTTTGCAAACCATTGGGAAAATGAATCGGCACGGCTGGCACAAAGGCTTTGCGGCCCAGAAAAAGCTGCCAGCATGGACGCTCCAAAGCCGCTTGTAAGGTTTGGAGAAGTTGTAAATTCTCACTTTCCAAGCCCACCAGAAAATCCGCGTCCGCTAAATAATGGCGCGTTGAGAGTTCGGTTTCTTTAGTTCCGCCGTCCGCTTTGGCGATATTCTGCGCGGTGTGGTAATCCTTTTGCAGAACCCCTTCACGATTAACGCGAACGCCCATGAGCAGGGTTAGTAATTCGGCAAACTGTGGATTGTTAGTATTTGCTTCATCCCGCGCAAGGCCCAACGCCGCGCAGAGCAAACCTATCACCCCCGATTTTGAAGGCTCTTTGCCTGTATCGCGGAGAGAAAAACGGCTGGATACGCCCCACGATTGCAGCGGGGCCGCGAACCGTAAAAGTAAGGTATGTGGCATCGCTTTACGCCTCCTGCGGGAAAATTTCGTTGAGGGTTGCGGCAATCAAATCATCAAGTTTGCTTACCTGAAACTGCTTCAAACTTGCATCATCGAGGTCATGGTTCGAGATGTTGAAGACCTTTTTGTGCGAATTATCGCCATAACCTTCGGCGATTTTCTGCCAATGTTTTTCCAGCGAATCAACCGAAGCCGACACTAAATCCAGCCTTTCAGTCGCTTTAACCGGCTTGACAAAGGCGTTTGCCAACGAACACAGCCCCGCCTCGCGCACCATCGCCAGCACAAAAGAAGGCTTTTCGTGCGTGGCAAAGCTGTTTTGCTTGCCTGTCGGGAGGGCCTCAATCGCCGAACGAATAAAGGCTTCGACAGTCGCTTTCGTCAGTTCCATATCGTTTTGCAGATTCTTTTGCAGTTCTGCCGTGTCAACATTCAAATAACGGTAAAAACAGGCCGAATTGAACTCAATCACGCCCAGCATATCCGCGCCGGCAGTGTCTTCGGGCTTGAGGTCGTCAACCGCCGTGTAGAAATCAAACTCCACGCCGACTTTGTGCGTTGAAATCGCGTGCGCCACTTGCGAAGAGGCGTGACGATTCTTTTCCGGCAAATCCGCCAACATTCTGCCGAATAACGCCAAATCAGATGCTTTGCCGCCGTCCAAGACTTTTTGCAAGGCTTTCGTAATATCCGTCGGAACGGAATCTTTCGCGGCTTTCTTGGCTTCTTTGGCGGAAAGACCTTCGCCCGTTTTCGGTGCTACGGCCAAGAGCGCGTCGTAATGTTCCACGCACAGACGGGCGATAGCCTTAATTTCTTCGCGGCCTAAGAAAAGCAAATACTGCGTTCGGTCAGCTTCTTTGATGGTCATTTTCAGCCCGCTCATAGCTACTGCGACGACGCCCTTCGCCTCTGCTTCGTCTTTGCCGCTTGCCGCAACTTGTTTCGTGATTTCTTCCAGCAAACGGGTTGACCTTTCGGCTAAATTATCGGGAAAGGCAAACTCTCTTTTGAAGTGTTCGCGCATAGCCCGTTTGAAGCATTGGCTGGAAATACGCGCCCGCCGAAACCCGCCGAAAGTGCAATCTTTGGGCGCGCCCGTATCGCTCCGGTTAAGGTTTGAGGGCGCGAAGTTTTGAATAATATGTAGTTCTAAAATCATTAGTTTTGTTCTCCTTTTTTTTCTGTGTCAACAGCAGTGTGGCCCCAAAAACCATGCGCCCAATTTCGTTGCACGCGGCGGTTTTCGTGAGACCAGAATTTAATATCCTTGAGCAATTGCAGCCAATTTATCGGTGCTTCTTTGGACTTCAAAAGACTGATAATCTGACGTAAATGCTGGGGCAAATCTTCTTCATCGGCGTTGAGTAAGGCCACGAAGCGTTTTTCGATGCTCTCGCTTTGGTCTTGCAAAAATGAGAGCGATTTGCCTAAATTATTGCGCCCGCCCTCGTCTGTTTTCCAACTGTAAGTCGGATACAAGCCAATCAATGAAGCAACGAGAAAATAAGCATTTTCTTCGCTGCGGAAGCGGTTTTGGGTGAACCGCGCGAGATAAGGAAACATCTCCATAGCCATCCCCGGCGCTTTCCCCAAACCGCGTCTAAAATGCGCTAGAATCGCGCGGTCATCCCGCTTGATGACGCTTTCCAGATAGGCTATAAAACTCTCGTCAAGCGTCTGTTGTGGTGTCTCTTGTTCGCTCATGCTGAACCTCCTTTTGTTTTGTAATCCGGTAAATACTCCTGATAAGTGGCATTTCCTTTGAGTAGCTTTCCTTTCATTCCGTTGAATAAACCGTTGGCGTTGACAACCGCTTTTAGCTCTGTCGCCGAACCGCTCAAACTATTGGCGGTTGCCGCCAATGCCTGGCCCGCAGTGGCATTAACGACACGAAACCAGCCGCGCATCGCTTCATCTTGGCTGTCCGGCAAGGTTCGCAGAAGTTGGTGAAATTCAACTTCCAAACCGGCCCAATAAAACGGCAGGGCCGAAAAATTATCAGCTTTTGTCTCAAGATTTCCGGCCAGGCTTTTCAGGGCGAACTTCAACACGCCGGCGATTTCTTCGGCCCACTGAAGGGCCGTTTTTAACCTCTCAAGCAACTCATTGTCATTGAGATAGGCCAGCGGCAGATTGAACTTTTCTTGTTGCCAAAAGAGAAATTTGGCTTTGTCGGCGGCAAGTCCGTAGAATTCAATGGGAAAAGCATCGGTGCGTGGCAAAAGACCTGTGTAAGCAAGTTCATTCAACCAATCCAACATTTTGGGGCGGTATTGCTCACCCTGTATCGTTTGAAAAAGTGCCAGGCTGTTGCGCCAAAGTGCTTTATTTTCATTAAATCCAATGGGATAAAAGCCTTCCTGCTTGCTCTTTTTGAAAGCCTTCATGGTTTCTTTGTTATAGGCGGCAAACTCCTTCGGAAACTGGAAGCCGCGCATAATGACTGTATTTTTCACTGCCACATTGCCGGTGTCGCTTTCTTCAGATTGAAGCAAGATGCGGCGTGATTGCCAGGTCAAAAGGTCAACGTAACCGTCCGGCTTTCTTTCTTTGGCCTCGGTTTCAGTCTCTCTTTCCCAGGGCGGCAAATCCTTTTCAGTTTGGAAGTCAAACGGTTCGGCATCTTCTTGATTGTAGCGATGCCAATTTAGCATCAAAGTTTCAAATAGATTTTCGCCTTTGCAAAGCGCGATTGCGCTTTGCAATAAAGGCGCAGTTTGCGCCGAACCGTCCGCTTTGATGCCGCCAAAATCGAAGCCTTGAAAGGCGATGAGCAGCCGGGCCGCTTCTGCCGGTGAAACAGCCTTGGGCGTTGCAGTAGTAGAATGGTCAAAAAGTGTGGCGTTATTTTTCCCTTGAAAATAAAGTTGGATAATCGCTCCACTCTGCACATCAGCTTTGGCGGAAATAACTTGATAAAAGGGACGCTTTTCGTCGAATAAATCAAAGCGATGCCGCCATTTCTCGAAATAGCCGGCGAGTTTCGCATTGTCCCAAGATTTTGCTTGCCAGTAATCATTCCACTCGTCGTAACTCTGCGGCGCGTTCAAAGCGCGATGCAGAATCGCCAACAACAAACGATGCAAAGCAATCGTTACGGGCGGTGAATCGCCGGTAAGTTCACGGATGTTTGTGGCCTGGCGTAAAACATCCCGCAAACTCAATTCTTGAAATGAGTTATCCAGCATGATGCAGGGCAACCATTTTTCTTCAGTTAAATTAAAACTTCGCATCTCAATTCTCCTTTTTTGTAATTTGTAATCCCAAATTTTCATCTAAGCGGAAAGTGTAACTGAATTTTTCGCAGTTTCTATTTTCGTCAAACAAAACAACGCGATGGTTTCTCAGTAACGCCGAATTTCTCCAACCTAGCGGCACTTCTTCGGCCCAAAACTTAAACACTACGCCTTTGTTCGACACACCCACCGAACATTTTAACAATTCTTTAGTCGTTTCCAAAGAGGGCTTCTTGGATAAGTCAATTTGTCTCGTAAATTGCTCATCAAGATAGATTTTCACGCCTTTAGCCCAGAGACAAATAATTGTTACTGTCGGTTCAGTTAAACGAGTTACGGCTTGCAGCGATTTATGCGCTTCGGGGGCGTCTTCGGCGAGATTGTCGGCGAAAATCTTGCCTAAGTGTCCGCTGTAACCGGGGCGTTTTATCCAACGGTTTTCGGCTTCGCTCTCTTCTTTTGCCAATCCTTGCAAGTATTCGGTGCACGTCTTGTGCCAGTAATCCTCAATTTCACAACCTAAATTAACCGGCTTGTTTTCCTCGTCGTAAACCGCTTCAACCAATTGCTCAATGTCGCCGGGGATTTCTATCTTGCCTATTTCTTTGAGTTTGAGCCAAGTACGAAGCAAGATGTGTGCGTCATAGACAAATCTATTCACGGCAAAATCGGGCGTTTCATTTGCCAATTCGGTTTCTACTATCCATAACATTGGGATGGCCAGATTTGCGGGACGCGCGCGCCGGTGGCGGTGCAAACGGCCAGCGCGTTGCAAGAGCAAATCAAGCGGGGCCAGGTCGGAAATCAGCAAATCGAAATCCAGGTCGAGCGATTGTTCGATAATCTGCGTCGAGATTAAAACGGCGCAATGCGGGCGATGCGGGCTTGTGCCGTCTTCATGGGGTTTGCCGAAGCGTTGTAAACACCTCTCTTCGCGTAGTTTACGGTCAAGATAGCGAAAGCGCGCATGGAGCAAATCGAGTTTGGGTTGGCCGTCGCTGGCCGCGCCTTGAAAGAATTCGTCTTGTGAAAGTAGTTGGTAGAGGTCTTGTGAACGCTTGACCGTATTGCAGATAATCGCCACG
>JAYVJN010000446.1:0-3460 GCA_043769325.1 Acidobacteriota bacterium | reverse complement strand
AATACCTTCGCCTGGCACAACTTTTCGCTAAAACCTCAAGGCTTACGACTGGAGCGCGGACAGCCTTGTCCGCATGAGCGCAAAGCGCGAAAACCCGCCCCGGAAGCGGCGCGTTGCCTGAAACCAAGCTGGTTTTGCACGGGCGTTACTCGCTTTACGGCTCGTTGCGGACAAGGCTGTCCGCGCTCCAGTCCTAACGCGCTCCATTTCTGATGAGTTTCAACTCCTGATTCGCATTAAAAATTGCTCTAGGCGGTAGCGGTTTTGAAGCGTCGCGCGGTGGCTAAATCACGGACGCCGTTTTCTTGCAAAAGGTTGAGCGCGTGGAGAAAAATCTGCGCGGTAGCGTGGGCGTCACCGGCGGCGCGGTGGCGATTTTTGATGTCAATCGAAAAGTGCGCGGCGACGGTGTGGAGTTTATAATTGTCGAGGCCGGGAAAGACGCGCCGCGCCAGACGCACAGTGCAGAGTTGCGGATTAGCCAGCCGTTGGCCCGGAAAAACGCGGCCCAGTTCGTAGTTGAGAAAGCCCACGTCAAACGGTGAATTGTGCGCGACCAAGACCGCATCACTCAGAAAATCAAGCAGTTGCGGCGCAATGTCGGCAAACATGGGCGCGCTTTGCACCATTTGGTTGGTGATGCCCGTAAGTTCGCTGATAAAAAGCGGGATGCGCGTTTCAGGGTTGACGAGAGTTTGAAATTCGTCGGTAATGCGTCCGCCGCTAATGCGATACGCGCCGACTTCCGTGATGCGGCTGGGGGGCGGTTTCGCGCCGGTAGTTTCCACGTCAACCACGACAAAATCAGTTTCGTGGAGCAAGCGCAAGTCGTTATCCGCTTCGCATAGTTCAACTTGCGCGTCTTGGCGGAGCATTAAGCGGGTGTCACCGGCAATCAACGCGCCAACTAGCGGCGCGGCTACGGAAACGTCGAGGTTGGCTATGCAAAGCACAGCGTCGGCGATTTCCGTCGCGGCTACGGGGCCGCCGGTGCGCCGCAGCAAATCAATAGTTTCTTGTACCAATGGTGAGTCGGATACCAAATTCCGGCGCGTCATAGCGGGCGATTGTAGCACACAAGCCAAACGCGCCAAACGAAGTAAGGAGCAAAAAGTGGAGACGGCAGAGGTTTGGGAACGGTTCAGACGCACGGGCGCATTGCTTGAAGGCCATTTTATTCTTTCCAGCGGCCTTCACAGTGCGCGCTATTTGCAGTGCGCGTTGGTCTTACAGCAACCGTCCGACGCGGGCGCACTGGGCGCGGCCCTGGCGCAGCATTGGCGCGACGCGGCTCTTGACGCAGTAGCGGCCCCGGCTATCGGCGGGCTTATCATCGGTTACGAGACGGCCCGCGCCCTCAATCTGCCGTTTCTTTGGACGGAACGCGAAAACGGAAACATGACGCTGCGGCGTGGTTTTACCGTGCGGCCCGGCGAAAGAATTTTAGTGGTGGAAGACGTAGTAACAACGGGCGGTTCAACCCGTGAAACCATCGCCGCTTTATCAGCCGCCGGCGCAAACGTCATCGGCGCGGCGTCTCTCATAGACCGTTCGGCGGGCCGGGCAGAGGTCGGCGTTCCGCGTCTGGCGTTGGCAACTTTGGACGCGCCTTCGTTCGCGCCGGATATTTGCCCCGAATGTGCGCGCGGCGTGCCGGCAATCAAGCCAGGCAGCAGAAAATAAGCAGTGAATTACAAACTAACGCTTCAATACGACGGCACCGATTTTCAGGGCTGGCAAATACAGGACGGGCAGCGCACCGTGCAGGGCGAACTGACCCGCGCGCTGGTTTTGCTGGAAGGGCGCAACGTCACGGTGCACGGCTCGGGCCGTACCGATTCCGGTGTCCACGCCGAAGGCCAGGTTGCCAGCGTGAACTTGCAACGCGGGTTGCCGCCGGAGCGTCTGCGGGCCGCTTTGAATGGCAATCTGCCCCGCGATGTGCGCGTCTTGGCGGCTGAAACCGCGCCGGATGAGTTTCACGCCAGGTTTTCGGCGCGTGGCAAAACCTATCTTTACCGCGTTATTTTAGGGCCGGTGATGTCGCCTTTTTGGGAGCGTTACGCGCACCACGAAGCCCGCGCGTTAGACCTTGCGCGAATGCAAACGACGGCGCGTTTATTTCTCGGCACACACGATTGGACGGCCTTCTCCAACATCCACACCGACGCCAAAACCCGCGTGCGGACGATAACCGAACTCGGCGTAACAGTGCGCGAAGAGGCCCGCGCCCACGCGCAGATGCTGGAGATTACCGCCTCTGCCGATGGCTTTTTGCGTTATATGGTGCGTTCTCTGGTGGGTACGCTGTTGGCCGTCGGACGCCACGAAATGGATGAGGAACTCGTCCGTCGCGCCATCACGCACGGTGACCGCTCACTCGCCGGCGCAACCGCGCAACCGCGCGGGCTGACCTTGCTGCGCGTGCGCTACGACTAAGCAGGTGAGCAAGTATTCCGGCGGTTAGAGTTACGCCTTGAGGCGTGAAGGGTTGCGTAAAACTCACGCCTCAAGGCGTAACTCTAACTTATGACTTTTACTCACCTGCTTAATTCATTGTTGCCCGTAGCCGCCGGATGAACCAAAACGCGAATCGTAGTCAACCGGCGGCGGGTTGCGTCCAATGGCGAACACTTTGACTAATGCCAGGCCCGCGATAAAGCCGCCGATGTGCGCCGCGTAAGCCACGCCGTCGCGCCCGCCGCTCAGGTAACTCTGCCCGATTTGCATCGCAATCCACAGCCCCAAAGCGACATACGCGGGAACTTCCGTTAACATACGGAAGAGAAAAACCGTCACGCGCCGCTTGGGAAACAAGAGCAGATAACCGCCCAAAACGCCCGAAATCGCGCCCGACGCGCCGAGGCTGGGAATTTCTGAACCGAGGTTCGTAAAGACGTGGGAAAGGCTGGCGATGAGGCCCGTTAACAGGTAGAAAATTGCGTAGCGAAAATGCCCCAGGCGGTCTTCGATGTTGTCGCCGAAGATGAACAGATAGAGCATATTACCGGCGAGGTGCATAAAACCGCCGTGCATAAATATCGCCGTCAGGAGCGTTAAAAAGACCGGAATCGGCGTTACTTGCAGGCCCGGTTGTAAATAGCTTTGCCCGGAACCCGGGTCAACCACCGTCCTATCCGGCGTCACCACATCGCGGCCCGTCGTAATCTCTTGCGGCACGGTGGAAAAGGCGTAAGTAAAACGGTCATTGCCGCCCATGCCTTGCAAAAAGACGAAAACTAAAATGTTAATGGCGATAAACGCCCAATTAACCACCGGCAACGTCCGGCGGTCAGAATTATCATCGTAAAGCGGAAAAACCATAAAAACCTCAAGTGCAAAGTTTCAAGAAGAAACCAAGTTGCAGAACTTTGAACTTTGAACTTTGAACTTTGAACTTTGAACTTTGAACTTTGAACTTTGAACTTTGAACTTTGAACTTTGAACTTTGAACTTTGAA
>JAYVJN010000445.1:0-2911 GCA_043769325.1 Acidobacteriota bacterium | reverse complement strand
GGCGTTGCGCGCCGCCCGCGAACCAGACTACCCAATCAGGCTTTTCGCGCAAACGCGCCAATGCTTGCAGGTGTAAACGGTGGCCCTTCCATTCTTCCAGGCGGCTGACCTGAATTATCACCGTCGCGCCTCCGGGCGTCTCGTTTTCAGCGCGAAGGGCGCGGATTTCGCCTTCGCTTAAAAATATTTCCGACGGCGCGACGGGGTAGCGAATAATCTCAAACCGCGCTTGCGGAAAGAGATGCGGCAATGTCCCCGCCGAAAACCGGCTATTGCTCAAGACCAAATCCGGCACATTGCGCCGCGCCCAGCGTTCCAGCCAATGCTTTCCGGCGTGGGAATCGTGCTGCCAGTAAAGTTGGCTGCCAACAGCTTCCCGCGCCGCGCGACCAAACAGAGCTTGCGACCAGGCCGCGTGGCAGATAACCGCTTCTATTTGTTGCTCTTGCGCGATTTCTGTGAGACGCCGACGCGCCCGCCGCACGCTCAGATAATTGCGCGTCCGCACCTCGCCTAAGTAATGAATACGCGCACCGGCGGCGGTCAATTCTTCGCTCAGACGGCCCGCGAAACAGAGCGCGAAATGCTGTTCCAACTCCGGCGCGGCGGCGGCCCCACGCGCCAACGCCACGAGAAAAGTCTCGATGCCGCCGTACATATTCCCGCTAAAAACGTGCAAAACGCGCATCAGGCGGCGGCCCCTGTCAATTCACGGTAAATCGGTAGTAATTCAGCAGCCAGCCGCCGGCGGTCAAATTTTTGCCCGGCAGTGGCGCGTCCGGCACGCCCCAGAGCGGCGCGTAAGTCTTTATTGACAACTAATTGCGCCAAACAAGCGGCTAACTCTGCCGCGTCGCCGGGCGCGTGGCCCAGCGCGTCCACGCCTTCGTTGATGATTTCGCGCGCACCGCCGGCGCGACTGGCGACGACGGCGCGGCCACAGGCCATGCCTTCGACAATGACGCGCCCGAAAGGTTCCGGTTCGCTGCTGGCGTGCACCACGATGTCCAAGCCGCGCATCGCCGCCGCGACATCGCCGATGAAACCCGTAAAACCGATGCGTCCGTCTAAACCTAATGTATGCGCCATTTGCTGTAATTCGGCGAGGCTGTGTTGGCTGCCTTCAGTTTGGTACAACGCGCCGCCGACGATATAACCGCGCACGGGCAAATCTTTCGGAAGCTGCGCCAACGCTTGTAAAAAAACGTCGTGGCCTTTCCAACGCGCCAAAGTTCCCAACAGACCGACCCGCACTGTCTCGCTTGGCGGCGCGGGTAAGCCGGCGAGCGCGTCTAAATCAAGTCTCGCGCCTTCGGGCGTAAAGCGTTGCAAATCAATGGCGTTATAGACCGCAAAAATCTTCAATGAGTCACCGCAAACGCCACGCACATCGTCCGCCGCGCTCTGCGAATTGGCGATAACCGCCGCGCAACGTCCGGCGTGCCAACGCAACAGCCGCGCCATCACCCGCCGCCGGCTCACATAATCGCGGACGTGCCAGACCAACGGGACGCCGCCAACCCGCGCCCACGCGCCTAAAACGTGCATCTTAAAGCCGTTAGTGTGAATAATTTGCGGCTCAAAAGCGGCAATCTCGCGCCGCAATCCCCTAATGTAACCAACCGTCTGCGGGCCGGCCAACAGCAGATTCTTCAACAACACGGCCCGCCTTTTGGCGCGTTGCCGCAGACGATTCAAAGCCGCGTCGCCCAAACGCGCCACCGACGGTGGAAAGGGTAAGACTTTCGCCGTCACGCCAAGCTGCCGCGCCTGTTCCAAGAGCGGCCCGTCGCTGCCGGCGATGAGTCCCAAAGTCCATTCCGGCTTGGCTTCGCGTAAACTCGCCAAAATATCCAGCAAACTCATCTCGGCCCCGCCCAATTGCCCCGACGGGTTAAGATACAGAATTCGCATAGCTGCGTAACACGACGAAAGCCAATATCTGCAAAGGGCTGACGCTTTTATCGCCCGCCGTGAAGCGTTGCCAAATGGCGCGGACACCATTTGGGTTGAGCCCCAAGTTTTGCCAAGTCGTTGCGTCTTCAACCGCTTCCCGCGCCATTTCGCGTAACGGGCCAGAGGCAAACCAGTCAGCCCAAGGAAACGCAAAGCCACGTTTTTTTCGCTGCCAGACTTCATGCGGCAAGCGCGGCCCGACGGCGTCAACCAGTAAAGGTTTCGGGCGCGGGTCGGGGCGTTTCCACGCGCCAGGCAAACTAAACGCGAGTTCTACGAGTTTGTGGTCAAGCAACGGCACGCGGTATTCAATCGGCGCGGCCAAACTGAAAGCGTCAGCGTCGCGCAAGAGCATATTCCGCATATAAAGCTCTATTTCCCAGAAAGATATGCGGTTTATTGCGTCTAACTTCGCGCCACGTTGCCGTATGTCTGCCAGTAATTCCAGGGGCAAACCCGTCGTTTCGTCCGAGATTGCGGGACGTTCCAGCAGAGCGCGGCGTTCGTGCGGCAAAAATAGTTCGCGGCGCAAAAGGTAAAAGCCGAGCGCGTCCGTGTCGCGTCGCGCGGTTTCGGCCAGTTTCAACCCTGCGCGTCCACCTTTGAAACGCGCTCCCAGCCGCGCCAAATTGCGCCAAATAAGATTCTTACGCACTTTGACGGCGCGTGGCACGTCGGTAAAACTAGCGTAACCGCCAAATAATTCGTCGCCGCCCAAACCTGACAAAGCAACCGTCAAGCCTACGTTTCGCGCCGCCTGGCTGACGATGTAAGTATTTAAGCCGTCAACAGTTGGCTGATCTATCGCGGCCAGAGCGCGAGGCAACGCGGCGAGCAAATCCGCTCCGCTCAAGCGTTGCGTCGTGTGTTGGCTGCCCAAAGCGGCGGCGGTGGCTTCGGCTTCGCGGCTTTCGTCAAAGGCCGCCACGTCAAAGCCCAAACTGATGGTGCGCAC
>JAYVJN010000444.1:0-2514 GCA_043769325.1 Acidobacteriota bacterium | reverse complement strand
ACGAAAGAAAGCGCAAAGCCACCGGGTCAAGGCAAGCTGTCGGACGGGTTATTGACGCGCACACGGGAAGATTGTCCAGCCGATTACCCGCAATCGGAGCGCGCCGCCCGCCGGTTAAGCCGCCAAACGGATTGTAAATCTGGCCGGCCAGCGCGGGCGAACCGTCAGCATTGGTCAGTGTCCCGCGTTGTGTGCCCAGCAATTCACCTAAATCGCCGCGACGCATTCTTTCCGTTGGCACGGTCAATTCTTTAGAGAACGGATTCCGTTCACGGCGACCCTCGATATTCAGAAAGAAAAATGTGCGCTTGTTAGGCCCCTTGCCATAAACGGATGGCCCGCCTTCACCAAAACGCGGTAAGAAGAGCGGCCCGCCGAGCGCCCCGCCGAATTGATTACGCGAAATATCAATGCGCGGCAAGACTGCATTACCGTTCGCCAACCTTCCGCGACGGTTGCGCGCCCAGCCGTTGGCGTTCAAATCGCCGTCCTGGTAATACTCGTAAAGCGCGCCGTGCCACTGTTTAGAACCCGCTTTTGTGGAAATTGTGACAACCCCTGCGGAAGTGCGTCCATATTCTGCCGAAGCTACGCCGGAAATCACTTTGAACTCTCGCACCCCATCTTGCGGCGGCGAAATAGTTACGCCATTAAAGTCACCGATGGTGTTGGTCACGCCGTCTAATAAAACGTCATTAGAAGAAGCGCGTCCACCATTGACCGAAAAATTGGAGTCAAAGAAGTTACGATTGCCTGAAGAGCCAACCGCGCCATTTGGATTACCTAACGCTACGCCACCATCAATCGTTCCCGGCACGAGATTGACGAAAGAAAATATGTTCCGCTCAACCGAGGGCAATTCTTCCACTAACTTATTTTCGATGGTTGTTTCCAAATTCGACGTTTCGGTTTGCAACAAAGGCGTCTGGTCGGTTGAAACTTCAACCACCGCCGAGGCGTCGCCTACTTCAAGGCTAAAATCAATCGCCGCCGTTTGCGCTATTTCCAGCGTCACATTTGTGCGGGAAACCTTTTTGAACCCGCTTTTTTCCACTACGATGTTATAGATTCCCGATTGTAAAAAAGGGATTGTATAACTTCCATCGTCATTGGTTGTCGCAGATTTGCTTAATCCGGTGGCCTGTGAAGTGACTTTCACGTTCGCCCCGCTCACTAAAGCCCCGTTTTGGTCGGCGACAGTTCCTTGTAGTATCGCGGTAATGGTCTGTGCGTAAATCGCCATACTCGCCATGACCAGGCAAAGCGATACTAACGTAACTCGCCGGAGCGCGTTCCATTGACTATTCATATTATTCTCCTCAAAGCGCAAAATGTTCTCTTCTGTATGGTTGCGTCTGCCTAGCGCCTTCAGTCAGCTGACAAAAGGCACTGCCGCAAACGCATTTCTTAATTTTTTTGAACGGTATAGTGGTCTAGTCCACTCGCGGAGGCTACATTTAACCGTATAATAGCCTGACTGTCAAACGCCTTAACTGTGAGGCTTGTTAAATTGGTCAGCTAGTACGGCTAATAAAATCACGGCCCCAAGCGCGATTTTCTGCATATACGGGTCAATACCAGCCAAGTTAAGGCCGTTATTGAGCACGCCAATAAAAATCGCGCCCCAGAGCGTGCCAATCACGCTGCCGCGCCCGCCGTTGAGCGACGCGCCACCCACAACCACTGCGGCGATTACGTCTAACTCATACTGCACGCCAGAGTTAGGCACGCCCGCGCCTAACCGCGCCGCCAGCGTCGCGCCCGCCAAACCGACCAGTAAACCATTGAGCAGATAAACCAGAAACGTCACGCGCTTAACCTTGACTCCGGCCAGAAATGCCGCCTCACGGTTGCCGCCGACGGCGTAAATGTAACGCCCCAAAGTAGTTTGCGTTAACACAAACCAACCCGCCGCAAAGATTGTCAGCATTACCAACACCGGCATCGGCAAGCCCAACCAACGCGCCCGACCCAACCAAGTAAAACTTTCTGGCAAATCTCCCACCGAACGCCCGCCTGTAACGATAAAAGCCAGACCGCGCCCGATAGTCAGTAAGGCCAACGTGACGACAAACGGCGGCACGCGAAATTGCGCCACCACCAATCCGGTGAACGCCCCCGCAAACGCTCCGGTTAAAACCGCAGCCAATACGCCAACCACAACAAAACCGCTTTTCTGCGCCGTCAACGCCGACAAAACCCCGGCCAGCGCGACGATGGAACCAACGGATAAGTCAATCCCGCCGGTTAAAATTACCGCCGTCATACCCACCGCGAGAATGCCAATGATAGCAATGCTCAAGCCGATATTGACCGCGTTATCCAATGACAAAAACTGCGGGGCCAAAACCGTAAACACCGCTGCTTCAGCCGCAATCGCCAGCAAAATGATGTAATCGGACAGCTTTTTCATGGTCTTAGTAATCGGTCAAAAATAACTTTACCCATCGTTAAGAGGCGGTCTCTGACCGCCGCCGCTGCCACGAGTACCGGCGGTCAGAGACCGCCTCTTAA
>JAYVJN010000443.1:0-17470 GCA_043769325.1 Acidobacteriota bacterium | reverse complement strand
AGACCGCGACGGCGGCGGCGGTTCTGGCTGTGTTAGCGCAACGCGGCTTCTTACTGTCTGCTGCCGGCTGCTGGCTGCCTGCTGCCGCGTTGCGGCCTTCTTGAAGCTCAAGAAATTAGCTTTCCACCGCAGAGGCGCAGAGAGCACAGAGTTTACGCCGAGACGCTCCGCGCCCCCTCTGTGTTCTCTGCGTCTCTGCGGTGGATTTTCCCCATTAGTTCTCAATAACTTAGCCAAAACACAACAGTCGAGTTACCAAGTAACTGAAATTAGCTTTACTGGCGCACTAAGTTGCGTGGCGGTGTGGTTTGCAAGAGTTTTCTGCCTGGACCGTAGGCTGCGACGCGCCAACTAAAGTTGCCCCGCGCCCGCAACCAGGAAGGTGCGCGGTAGCTGTGTTCTTCCGGCATCAGTACGGCGGAATGAACTGGTTGGCCGGTTTCGCCGGTTATTTCCAGCACATAATAAGCAGCGCGTTCGACATCGGGCCAAGTGAAAATCAGCGGCTGGTCAAGGGCTATGACGACGTTATTTGCGGGCGCGAGTTGGGCCACCCGGTTGCTCGCCAGCACATTGTTGTCAATTCGCGTAAGTCCCCCGCTGCCTACATAATAGCGTAAAGTAGGCAGGGCGAACCCCGCTGTTGCGCCGCCGCGCACCAGGCCCGGGCCGACGTTAGATTGGCTATTTGTGTCGTCGCTGGCTTCGATGCGAAGCAAGACTAAGTACACGCCTTCGATTGACTTATCCAGACGCCAAGCCTCTGGTACCGGCAGGGTAATTTTGCCATTGGGTGGCAAGAAGATATTAAATCGTGTGAGTTGCGTATAGCGTCGCTGTAAGTTGCGTTCCTCCTGGGGCAGAGACGCTTCGGGCAGCAAATCGCGGTTGTCGGGCAACTCTTCACCGGGTTTTACCAATTCCCAACGCCCTATCAGGCGGCCCGTGCCGGTGTAATTGATTTCGGCTTGAATTTGTGGCAGCTTTTCGCCTGCTTTGACAAGCAACACCGATTTATTGACGCCCCAACCCAAGGTTACGTTGGTTAGCGACAAAGGCGCGGCGGCCCCGTTACCTGTCAAGCGCAAGGTGACAGCTACAAATTGGTCGGGTTGGCCCGGGGCCGTAAAGCGGCGGACGTAGAAAAACGTGGCCGTCGCGCCGCTGGCAGCGTCCAGATAGGCCCGTCGCGCAACGGCAGGCGTGACCGACATAATATCAGTGTAATTAGCGTTGCCGCTCAAACGCGATTGGTCGTAACGCGCCGGCAAGCGTCCGAATTGTATGGTGGGGTTACACATAGCCCCCACTGCCGGCGGCGTAGCGGGTTGTAGCGCGCCACACCAGATGGTTTCCGCCGGACGGTAGGCGCCTAAACCGGAATAGGTTAGAAAGACGCTCGTGGCCCCTTGCGAATAAACATTGGCATCCGCCGGCGAAACCGTGATGCTCTGTGCCATTAAGTTTGGGACGCAAAAGAAAAAACTTAACGCAAAAACGCACAGGCGCAGAGACGCAAGGATTTTATATTCTTTTCTCTGCGCCTTTGCGCCTTTGCGTCTTTGCGTTAAAAAATTATGTCGTTGGCGCATGATAGCCTCCATTAGCTTAGAAAAACGTGATGCTCAAGCCCGTGTTGAGCGTCTGCTGTTTATTGAAACTGTTGGTCAAAAAGACGTTATCGCGGCTGCGTGCGAAGCGGTTGGCGTAACGCACGAAAAGCTGCGTCTTGACCTTTTTCAGTTCGCCGCGTTCGACGCCTAAGCTGTAGGTAAATTGCGCGTCAAACTCAAAATTGCGGTTGCGCGAGGTGCGCGCCTTGTCGCCGGCGAGCGTGTGCGAGATGTTGCCGCCCAATGTCGCCCTCTTGTTGAGTTGCCAGTTCATCCCGAACGCCGCCCGCCAAGTGCCATCTAAACGGTTGATTTCCTTGTTATTTGCGCCATCCCGGGACAAATCGAAGTTGAGGCTGAACGTTTGCAAAGGCGTAAAGCCGACGCGGAAACCGTGCGTTTGATTGAGCAGGTCAGCCAGTTCGCGGCCCGTCTGCTGGTTGTTCGTGAACGAACGGTTGTAGCTGTAACCGACGGCAAGCTTGGGGAATTGCCAGTCCGCGCCCAGGCTTTGGTTAGTGGAAAACTGGTTCGGAATCGCGTCCAACGCCACTTCAAAGCCGCCGTTGACGGGAATGCCGGCCCCGAAAACGTGATTACGGCTAAAGCTGTACGACAGGCGTGGCAGTAACGGCGACGGCTTGAAAAATGTCGCTACGGGCAGTCCGACGGCAAACTGCGTCGCGCGCGTCAAAGAGCGCAGAATCGAGGGAATCGGCTTCAAATTATCGTTAAAGCGGACGTGCGAGGCGTTGAGAGTGATTTCGCCTAACGCGGCGTTGAGTTGCCATTCATTCTGCGTTTTATCAGCTTGCGTCGAGGCCGCGAGGCTCTTGAACAGCGGCTCGACGCGCTCGTGACGAAAGCCCAAAGTTAAATTCAGCGCGCGAGTGTTGGTTATTTTGAAGTTGCGCAAGGCGTCCGCTGTGCCTTCTAAATAACGGGCGTTGCGGATGATACGCGGCACGCTGACGACATTTGCGCCCTGGTCTAAGAGCGCGTCTGCCGGATTTTGGAAGCTGCTGCGCGTGAAACCAGCTTCGGCTTTGAGACGTTGCGATTTGTCGGCGAAGATGACGCGGGCTGCGCCGCCTTTGCTGCGCTCCGCGTCGTTGACCGAGCCTTGCGCGAAACCGTTGAGGGCTTGGAAATAGCCGTTAAAGCCGCCCACTTCCAGGCGCAATCCACCGGGCCGCTTGGTGAAAAGCTCTACGCCGAGCGTGCCGCCTTGCATCTGGTGACGCGCCCGCGCCAAGCCCGCCAGGTTGTTGTAACCCACGATGCTCGTGCCGTTGAGTGCGCCCGCCGAGAAGTCGAAACGCTTGAGAAAAGGGATAGTTACGGTGAGTCCGCGACTGGAAAAGTTGCTCATCAAGTGGCGGAGCGTGCCGAATGAAGTGTGCCCTAAGTTCACTTTGGCGCGTCCGATTTGGTACTCCATTAAGTAGCTCGACAAATCAACTTGCGGCGCGGCGTCGCCCAGAGTGCCGGCGCGCAAGGCTTCTTGCCGGAAGCTGGAACCCGCGATGTCAACCTGGGTGCTGCCCTTTATCAAGCTGCCGTTCATCTCGGCGCGCAACCCGATTTGTAACGTGAAATCACTGAAATTGGTGCGCGAAGGGCGGTTGTCGTCGGGGAAAAAACGTAGGAAAGGCTGCGATTTGACGCCGATAGTGACGGACGGAATCAAGTTCAGCTTTGGAATGTCCGATTTTGGAGTGTCCGGCGTCGGCGATGCTGCCGGCTGCGCAACGGCGTCCGGCGGCGGCGTGACAGAGGCAGTAACAGTTGGTTGCGGTGTTGCTTCCGGCGTCGGCGTGGGGGGCGGTTTTTCCTTAACTACCTGGAGCGGAAACCGCGCCAATTCCTGCCACACGCCATCGGGTCTGACAAGATAGGCCGTGATGATTGAAGCGCCCAGCGGCAACGGCAATACTTTCGGGTCATAGACGAATTTGCCATCCATTTCGGCGAAGAGGGAGGAAACGTCGGTGCTACCAATAACAACGCCAACGCGCCCTTCCCCCAATGTCAAACTACGATTCAACCGCAAAAAGATGGCTTCGTCGGGCGTGACAGGCTGTTCAGCAATAAAGCCGGCGGTAACTGATAAATCCTGCGCGGCGTGTACTGTGTGCCAAACTGCGCCGGCATTTGCCAGCAGCAGCCCCAAACAGCAATATAAAGCTAGTTGTGTCTTCATATAGCCTACCTCTCACGATTGTTACAGCAATTCTCAGTTTGGTGCGCATGGAAGACCAAACAGGCCAAATGGAACAAGGCTGCGGCGCAGACAGCCGGCCCGCGTTGCGCTAACCCAGAGATGTGCCGCCGCTGTCGCGCAGCGCTTCGCAACGGGCATAAGTAACGCGAATAAAATAAAGTAACCCACCAAGCATCTTGCAGAAATACGCACGCACGTAAGTGTGTGATGTGTTCCGCCCTTACTTCGTGCGGGCTTCCGCAATAAGGCCGCAACGCGGCAGCAGGCAGCCAGCAGCCGGCAGTAAGAAGCCGCGTTGCGCTGACACAGGCGCGAACCGCCGCCGCCGTCCTGTCTCCGCTAATGACTTTCCAGCGGGGTCGCCAGTAGCAGCATTTCTCTTTTTCTACTGCCTGCTGCCTGCTGCCTGCTGCCTACTGGCTTCGTGGGTTACTTTATTTTTGGCCTGTTACTAAGACTTACCGGTGGGTCGCCAGTAGGCCGCAGCTACTTCTGCTGCCTACTGGCTTCTTGGTTATTATTGGTTGGTTCTCAGCGTGTATTTGAAGTTTTTCGCCACACCGCCAAAGCTTGCGACTTGGACACGGATGATTTTGCCCTGAATACCCGTCGCCGTTACTGTTTTGGTGCCCTTTTCGTTGTTCTCCTCAAACTGTATGTTTGCCGCCGGTCTCGTTACATTTCCTTTGTCGTCAACGGCACAGATTTTGATAAGCGCGCCGTTTCTGCCGTCTATCTTAGCCACTTCGATAGTCATGGTGTCTTTAGCTGACGGTGCGCCGGCTTGAAATGTACGATTTGCTCCGGCAACCAAATTGCCGTCCTGTGATTCGCCGGGGAACAAAATGCGGTCGCCCGGGCCGAAACGGTTATCCTTAGCAAAGACCTTCATAATTGGCACAAGCTTGTTATAATTATTTGCCACAAAACACTTCTTAGGTTGCTCTTTGCCATCGGCCTCAAGCTTTACGCATTCAGCGACAAAACTGTCAAATGTCTTCCGAATGTCGGATAGATTTTCCGTGTCGCAATCCGCGCAAGATGCAGTTTGTTCTGTTTTCGGAATGAATCCGAAGCCGAGGGCAAGAGCAAATGCCAAGCCCAAAATTGATGCTGTAACTATTCTTTTCATGATTTTAGTTTCCCTCTTTATACAAGATTATTTGATTTCCGCTTGAAATGATTTTCGCTTTGGTCTTACCCATTCCTCAAATCACGTCGGAAATTGTTTTGTTGTTGTTTCAGTACAGTGTCGGCTTGTGTTAGCCGTGTATCGTTTTAGGTGGCAGCGGCAGTGCAAGTCGTCGGTGAGCCGCAGCCGGCTGCGCCAAAGGCTTCGTCCAAGCGGCACGCCGTACGGTCAAGCCCGGCGGCTTCGGAGATAGCCAGGCCCGCACCAATCAGAAAACACTTGAATTTTTTGAAGCGATATGCGGCGTGCGCGGTAAAGACCTGCTCGTCTTTCACGCGGCGATTGCCGGCAACGAGTTTGGCTTTGGCTTCGTTGATGTTGGTGTTGACGACATCGCGCGGCGAGACAATATCTGCCAACGCGCCTTCCAACAGTTTGCGGGCTCCGCCGGCTTGGTTAATCGCGGCGCGGGCGTTGGCACTCTTGACCGAAGCCAAAAAATCAGCGTCAAACTGGTCGTTCCAATTGTTGCTTTGCTTCAACTTAGCGATGAGCCGTTGCAAATTGGACTGCAAGTTGCTGGTGCCGTCGGTAATCTTCTTGCCGTCGGCTTCGAGCGTCGTGATTTCAGCGCGGGTGAGCCGCTCTTTCTTCAACAGCACGTCACTGCGTTTAGCAAAGACGGCTAGCGAATCGCCAAAATCGGCAACGGCTTTGGATTCGTTGTTCACGCCGAGAGCGGTCAAATCAAGTTTCTTGCCTTGCGCGTAGCTGCTTACGGACAGCAACGCCAACACGAAAAGCAGGGAAAGAGAGACGCGGTAATATGAAAATGTTCGGTTCATGGTAAAAGTTCCTTTCGTTTGTTCGGTTCAGGGTTATGGGCAAATCCTCGTAATGTGCCTGAATAGAGAGAATAATCGGAGTTATGTTTTCAGGGCGTGTCATTTTCGGAACGCAGAAAATAGCACGCTGTTCGTTTACAGATTGCCTTGCGCCGTCGCGGTTTCGTTCGGCTGCCCGACGTACTTGGCAGTGACTGTTACTTGGTAACGTTTCATCTCGGCGGCGGGCCGGTGGGGGGTAAAATGGAGCGTCGGGACTTCAAAGCGTTGGCGATGCTCCTGGTCATTGACGCGCGCTTTGAAAGATTTCGTAAAATTATCGGCGTAGGTGACGCTCAGTTCCACATCGAAGCCTTGCAGTTTTACATCGGGCGCAGGCTTTTGCCAGGTGACTTGTAAAATGGAGTTAGCGTCGTTGGCCGCCGAAACGCCCAGATTCTTGACTTCCTTGATTTCAAACCCCGCCAGCAAATATGCCAGCACGCCGATAATGATTGCTCCACGCATATCTTTCCTCTCTTACTCCTTGAAAAAGTCGAAAATCTTTTGGTCGTTCTTAAAGACTGCGACGCGCGAAGGTCTCATCATTGGCGGCGGCCCTTCTGTAAATGTGCCAAGCCTTTGACTGTTCGACCTTTGACGGCTTTGCCGCCTGTGGTTGGAGATGCTCAACGATTTTGCGAAGATGTCACTTTTTGCCGCCGTAGAGCCCTTCGTGGGCAGCGACGGGTTGCGTTTGCGCGCTAATCGTCTCCAAAAATTTGACCACCAGGGCGCGGTCTGCCGGATTGGTGAGACTGTCTGGCAGCGTGCCGTTGGCGGTGCGGTGGGCGACGTTGCTTAGAACGCAAGCCAGCGTTTCACACGCTCCGTTGTGGTAGTAGGGTTGCAGCGCGTAGAGGCCCAACAGCGACGGCACGTTGTAGCCGAGTCCGCGCCCATCATTGTTGTAGTCACGGCCCAGCGCGTCAGGTGCCGGTTGCGCCACACCGTTCACCAATGCGGCAGAAGCTTTTTCCACTGCGCCGAGGTTATTGCCAATGGGGTTGCCGCCGTCAGCCACGCCCAGATTGAACGAATTGATGTTGCGTAAGAAGCGGTTAAGATACTGTGCCCCAACGGGATTGCCGGTAAATGTGCCGGTGCGTTCAGTGAAAATCTCGGTACTCGCCGGCGGCGAAGTGAAATCTTTGGTACTCAATGTCCACTTGCCGCCGGAGTGACAAGTGGCGCAACCCGCTTCCATAAACAACGTGCGTCCCGCCTCGATGTCTGCCGGCGGCACACCGCCCACAATTTGCGCCGAGGTAAACGGGCCTTTGGGCGTGCGGATGGCAAAGCGCACCCATTCGCGCAAGGCCGTCAGCGCAGGTACCTGCACGCTGCTGCCTGGCAACGAGATGGTGTGTTCCCGGCGTCCGGCGTTGGCGCGGGCAAAGGCGTTGACAGTGCAAGGCGGCAGATTGATGTCGCCGTTGTCACCGAAGAGCAGCCCGTGATTGGAATCCAGCGTGCTGGTTGTACCCACGGGGTCACTGCATGGCCCGGCGGTTGCCAATGCGCCCGGCCCGGAGACGTTGCGGATATTGGCCTCGAAATCTTCCACCTCGTCGAAGATGGCAGAATAGTTCAAGACGCGCTGGTCGTTGGGGTTATTGGGGTTAAAGGTTGTGTTGAGTGGCACAGACTTGCGCGGGCCAGCCCCAAACGCCCAGACTACGCTGTCCGTCAGGCCGTTAAAGTGGCAACTGGCGCAATTTTGCCAGCCTTCACTGGAAAGACGTTCTTCGGTGGCAACCGTCGTGCCGGCGGGCCGGTTGAAGTTGCCACGCGACGAGAAAAAGGCTTCGGCCCCGACCTGCACCACTTCCGCCGGTGTGCCCGGCAAGGGTTGGCCGGTGGTTCTGATGGTCTTGACAACGGCGTCCGTCGTCAAATTGACCACTGAGACATTGCGCGAGACAAAATTCGCGGTGTAAGCCATCGTGCCAGCGTCGTTGATGACGATGCCGAGCGGGTTTTTCCCGGCGTTTGCGCCACTGGTAAGCGGGTTGGCAGGGTCATTTAAGTCAATGTAGCGTGTGGTGTTAGCGTCCCCCGTGAAGTTTAGCTTACCGTCCTCCGCGACATTGACTTTAACCAATAAATCGCTGCCTGCTGAAACCGCGTAGCCTGTGCCCGCGCCTGACTGATTGGTAAAAGCGATGGCCCAGGCGTTGGCGAAGAAGAGCCGTTTGCGGCCTGGTTCGGGGTCGCGCGCGCCCAGGTGCAGATTGAGAAACTTGGTAGCGCTGGCGTCGGTGGGTGGCACGCGCACTCCGTTTACGCCGTCAATCACGTTTACAAAAGCCATTGTGTTAGCGTTGAAACGCAACGGCCCGCCGGGTGACGCGGCGATGTTGGGCAGGTAGGCTTGGTCGCCGCGCAGCACGATGCTTTGCAGTTGGTTGGGAAAAGCCGAAGTCGGGTCGGGCACGCCGTCGCCGGTGCTGTCAATGGTGAAGCCAGTCTCACGCGGGGCCAGGGAAATCGTCGAGATAGGCAGGTAATCATTGATGTTGCGAGAATTTGTATTAACGGCCAGACGGCACACGAGACCCTCACGGCCCAGGTCATCAGCTTGCCGGCCAACTGCGCCGGGCCGGGCAAAGGACAAAAAGCGCGTCACATAAAGCGTGTTGGTGGCGCGTCTAAGGCTAGGTTCGCCCAACGTGACGGCCATCCCGCGCGGCTGAAAATGGCGGCTGCGGTCTGGGTCGTTGCAAATACTGTTACGCAAATCAACCTGGCCGATGATGCTGCCCAAATTTTCAGCGTCCAGCACGGTAATGGTGTCTTGCCCGCTGTTGGCGACGAAAATACGCCGGCCATCGGGCGAAGCAACGATGTTATAGGGCTCGGCCCCAGTCACGATTTCCCGGGTCACGCCAGCCTGAAAATTTTCCAGATCCGGGTTGATGATTTTGATAACGGAGACTGTGCCGGCGGCGGTGTTCGCCACAAAAGCGAGGCGGTTGTCAGGCGTGAGGGCAACGCTCTGGGGTTCGTCGCCGACGGGAATGTTGGCGATTAAGTTATTTCTTTTCGCGCCGATGACCGAAACGCTGTCGTCGTCAGGATTGACCGACCAGACCAGGCTATTGTCCGCCGACATAGCTATCGGGCTGGAATAAGTAGGTTTATTGAAGGTCGCCGGACTCTGCGGGACATCGGCGACGCGGCCCTTCTCAGCTTTAGCCGTTTTGTCCGCGCCGGTGAGCCTCTCCAAGCCGTAACCGCCAACCAGGACTAGGGTTATTAACAAAACGCCGCGCTTGAGACATTCAGCAAAGGAAGCTGTGTGTGTGCGTAAATGGTTAGTCAAGTAGTTCATTTTCAACTCCTAAAAGTAAGCAAAACGGCTCTTGGGGAAGGACTCTGTAACCGGGCTGTAACTCAAGCCGCCTAAGCCTAGAAGCCAGCGGCGCGTTGCGCCTCTACTAAATTTTTAACCGTTATAAGTTAGTTTTTACACGTCCCTTAGCGCGTTCAAAAGTAGCTTGCCGGCTAATTGCCTGGCTCTTCCCGAATAGTCAAGAAAACCAAAAACAGAAAGGTATAATCCGTGTTGTTGGCCGTGTGCCGTTGACAAGCGCAACTTTACGCCACAAAAAATCACCGTAGCGTGTCATTTCAGGAATTCCGAAAATGACACGCTTAATTTTCTGCGCCGCTGTTATGCTCTCTCAATGCCCAATTGCAGGGCTGTCAAGACCGTAATAAACACTTTGAGTTATGGCTTGGCTTAAACACATCTGCGGGCTACGCTTTGTTATCGGTACATCCAAAAGCGAACGCGGGTACGGATTTTGAAGAGGAACAAAGATGGCATTGGCGTCTCCTGACAAATGGCTTGGGCGGGCTTTCCGGTTGGCCTGGTTTCTGCACGGCAATGCTGATGTGGCGCGGGAAATCGTGACCCGCGCCACATTGCAGTTGGACGTAGCGGCGGCGGCGCAGGGCAAACGGCTCTATTACCAACCTACCGGCGCGGCGCGCAGCAAGGTCTATATGAGCCAGCCGCATCTGCTCCAACGCCTCGTTTATGCGGCTTCCGAAACTTATGAACGTGAACGCGAGCATGAAGCCGCCGCCAAACCATTGCGCCAGAGCGACTTGCTCATCTATTTCATCAAACATCTCGTCCGCATCACCATCAAACGCAACTCTTTTTATGTGACCCTGGGCCTCAGCCGTGTGCTGCACAACTACACCACCGGCGAAGCGATGGAAATCTACAATCTCGTCGTGCAAGACCCTGAACGAGTCCACGACGATTACTACTACCGTTCGCGCAAAAGCGTCTTGCTCAAAGAGTTAAAGCAACGGTTCGCGCCATTCACCGAAACCGTACACGCCACGCGCGGCGAAGAACGCTTTCGCGCCCGCCCGGATGCGGGCCGCCTGAGCGAGTTGGCGCAAGAGTGTTTAGAATGGTTCACGCCCTGGGCCACCCCTTGTTCCGTCCCCGAACAATTTGACCCGCTCGACGAAGTTCTCCCCCAACTACATTTCACGGGCCGCAATCCCGACGAGGAGCATAGAATTGAAGTGAACCGTATCCACGCCATCCTTCACCCCGAATGTTTTAACCGCCTGACTGCTGCCAACGGCTACGCGCCGCCTGATGAACGGCTGGAAATACCGCTTTTTTCGCTGGCCCACGACGACGACGCCAACGCCGGCCCGCCCCGCCCGCCTGATGCCTCTGACGAAGATTTGGCCTACATCAAAAATTCACTGGGCCGCGAAGAAGCGCGGCGCAAGGCAGCCCGATGCGGCGTGCTGCGCGTATTGGCCGACGGCGTAGAGCAGGCGCAGCTAGATGCCACCCGCACCGCTCAAGCTGGCTTTGCGATTGACGAAGGCGTTGAAATGATTGAAGTTTACGGGCGCGACGCGGAAGGCGAATTATTGTTGGCAGCGTACTTGCCAGACTGGAACGCGCAGCAACAAACGGCAGAAATGGTCTTGGCGGACGGCAAAAAACTCTCATTCGCCATCCAGACGCGACGTGACAAGTTTGGCTTTCCCGAATGCGCCGATGTCTCGGTGGCGTGTCGCGCCATTGGGTTTGCGCCGCGCCTGCGCGAATTTTTCACATTGCCGGCATTGTGGAAACCGGCCCTGGCGTTTGGTATGTTGGCCTTACTGTCAACGGTGGCCTGGTTCGCCTGGTCTTCGCGCCAGCCGGCAGCGGGGCCAATCGTGAAAAATGCCCCTACGCCCACGCCTGAGAAGGTGGAGTCCCGAACGCCAAATCCTACTGCAACGCCGGAAACTTCAAAGCCCAAACTTGAGGTTTCAAAGCCTAAATCTGAGATTCCAGACTCCAGACCAACGCCCGCACCATCGCGGCCCCCCGTAACGCCAAAACCCAAAACTCATAGCCCAAACCCCGCGCCCGAATCCGTGCCCTTGACCGCGCAGAGAGACAAACCGCGCCCCGACAAAGAAGCACCACGCGACGAAGGCCCGCGCCCGCAAAACGCCGAAGCCACACGCGGCGTTTGGGATGTGAAAATGTTGGGCTTGCCTTTGTCGGAGATCAAACTCTTAACTGTACAAGCCGCCAACGCCGAACCGTTGGGCCAAGAGGTTATTACGGCACTGAACTCCCGTCTCAGTGCCGCCGGCCCGAGTTTCGCGCCTGCCCCCAACCTTGAAGCCGCCGAGGGCGCGTTGAAAATCTCCGTCCGGCCCACCGTAAACAACGGCCAAATCGTAGTCACGGTTTATTTAGTCAACGACAAAGGCCGTGTCGTATGGCCCGCGCAAACAATCGGTTCGGGCCGCCGCTACACGGGCACACCCGAAGCTGTCGCGGCGCAAATTGTCGCGGATTTGCTAAAAGCCAAGAGATGATACCAGGGGGCTCGTGGCGAAAATTCTTTTTCTTGAAAGATATAGAACCGCTGCTGCCGCCCTGTCTGCGCCAATAGCGGCGAAGTCACCAGTAGCCACAACTGCCTCAACGACGACCAGCTAAAGTATAGCAGACGCTGGCTCTTAGCGCGGTTCGCCTTGTAGGATAAAGCCAGCCCAGTAGTACGGCGCGGCCCAACGCTTATCGGTTGCCATAGACGCCTGGGCCGCGCGCAGGGCGGCGGCGGGGCTGAGTTTTTCCGGCCCCAACATTTTGCGGTAGAAACGGGACATCAGTTCCGCCGTCGCCGCATCGTTTACGTCCCACAGGCTGACCGCCACCCGCGCCGCGCCCGCGTACATAAAACCGCGTGTCAGACCTACTAAGCCTTCCCCGCGAATCTCTTTGCCCAACCCCGTGCGGCACGCGCTCAAAACCACTAAGTCAGCCGGTAGCTTCAAGTTATAAATCTCGTAGGTACTCAGGAAACCGGGTTGCGGGCGGCCTCGCTCGTCCACCAGAGAGAAAACCAAGCCACTCAATTCCGGTTGCGCCGTATTGATGAGGCCATGCGTGGCGAAGTGGATAATGCGATAGTTTGCCAGTTCGTCGCTGGTGGCGGCGGCGTGAGTGGCGGCGAAATCAAGTGCCACTTTGCTGTTGTTTTTGGGCACCAGCGCACCGATGGCCAGAGCCTCGCGGCGCGTGAAGGGCAAGCGCGGCGGGGCTTCATTGCCCTCGCCAAAAGAACGCCTGATGCTGTTCACTTCGTCGCGGCGCGTAGCCACTAACGCCGGCGCGACTTGGTGATTTGTCGCAGTCTGAAAACGAGAGTCATTAGCAGCAAAAACCGGATCGGCGATAACTGCGATGTCTTTGGGCGCGGGACGGCGGCCCGCCAGTTCACGGCGCGCCACTGCCAACGCCGATGCCGAGGGCAAGGAGACAATTTCGTGGCCTGTGGCTGTGGATAACGCGCCAAAAGGAATATATTGCAACGCCCCGTCAGCCACGATAAGCCAGCGTTTTTTGTTCAAATACGCTTGCGCCGGCCCCAAAACCATCTGGTTTAAATCTGCCAGGGCCGCCGGTAAGTCTTTGTCAGACTGGTTGATACGGACTCTTTTCTCGTTGGCGGTCTCAAACTTAACACTCTTGTTGCGGGCCGTCAGCAAGTCGTAGGCGCGCCGCGCTGCCGCCTCCACCGCCGCGCGGTTGGGTAGTTCGTAAGCCGCCATGCCTTCGCTGGTGACGGCCCAGAGGTAACTCTGCCCGGCCCCTAGCGCATACTCCAGCAACACTGTCTCCGCGTCCACGACATCGCGCTGAATCTCTGTTGCGGTGAGCGGCTGCGGCTGCGTCAGGGCCGCGTAACGCGGGTTGGCGGCCCGCATCTGCGCCAACACTTTTTCATATTCGTGGCGTAAATCATTAAGTTCTTTGCGCGTGGCCTCGCCCTGGGCCGTCTGCTTGTCGGTGAGACGTCCGAGCCGTTCTGCCGTAACGTTGAGTTGTTGTTGTAGCAACTTCTCTTTTTGCAACAGTTCCGGCGCGACGCCGGCGCGTAGGTTGAGCCGCACCTCGGCCAGTGACTCAAGCAAGAGACGCGCCTTGGCCTGTTCACTTGTAGCCAAGCCTTGCGCCGCGTAGCCGCTGTCGGGGTGCTTTTGGTGCAAACGCCAGGTTACGTCCAAAGCCAGTTCGTAATAATCTTGCACCGTCGCAAAGTAGGAGGCCCGCAGAGTCGGCGCGCCGATTTTAGCGCGTAGCGTCTCGACGATTTTCAGGGCCTCGCCAATGGTGTCGCGGGCCGTTTCCCATCTGCCGGTGTCCCGCTCTAAACGGGCGCGATGATAGAGGATATCGCCTTCCTGTCGCTTGTCTTCAGTGGCCTGGGCCAACGCCAGGGCCTCGTTGAAAGAGGCCAACGCGGGTTCGTTTTTACCTTCGGCGCTGAATAACACCCCTAAGTTGTCCAGGGCCGCCGCCTGTGCGGGACGGTTGCGGAGGGTGCGGCTGAATGCGAGAGCTTCATTGAACGAGGCCAAAGCCGGGCCGCGCGCGCCCAGCCGTTGTTGTATTCGCCCAATGCAGTTGAACAGCTTGGGTTGCGCGACAGTGGATTGCGTGGCCTGGAGATAAGCCAACGTCTCCTGATAATTGGACAAGGCTTTGGCGTCGTCTCCGAAAACTTCGTAAATACCGCCGATAGCGATGTTTATACGGACTACTGCGGGCTGGTTTTGGGCTTTTTTGGCTAGTTGCAAGGCTTGTTGGTAGTAACTCAAAGCCGTCTGCGGCTCGCCCAACTCAGCGTAGGTTTGGCCCAGGCTGAGTTGGGTGAGAAGATTCGCGCGCCCCTGCACCGCGGAGGCTTCTTCCAAGATTTGCAGGGCCTGTCGCATCTCGCCCAATTCGCGGTAGGCCAGGCTCATATTGTTGAGCAACATGGTCTGCGCGGCGCGATTATCCAGGGCGCGGTAGATTTCTAAAGCCTGCCGGTAAAATTCTAAGGCGTGTTCCCGGTCTCCCGTCAGGTGATAGCACCGCGCGATGCTGTTCAGCTCGCGGGCTTCTCCTATGCGATCTCCGACGATGCGCCATAAAGCTAACGCCTCCTGTAACTTAGCAATAGCCAAGTCTAAGCTGGCGATAGTGCCCGGGGCCATCAGTTGGCTGGCCCCGACAGAACACGCCTCTGCTGCTAAAATTGTGGCGTCGCGCTCTGTGGCAGGGCGTAACTCCGTTATTTTCAGTTCATAGCGTCCGGGCTTGGGGGTCGGCAGAGTCGCGCTGACTTCCAGTTGATAGACGCCGCTTTGGGCCACAATCAGACGACACGACACCAACCCATGCGGACTGTCCGCCTCGGCCACGCTTTTTCCATCCGGGCCGGTGAGATTGAGTTGGACGGAAATGCCTTGCTGTTGCGCAGCCAAGTCCAAAAACTGACCGGCGGCCAAAGTCAGGGAGTAAGTGTGTTTGTCTGTCCCCGACAGTTCGCGGGACACGGGCTGCCCCGGAGTCAGCGTGTCCTGCGCGGCGGCGGGTGAGACACTAAACACGAGGCCAATAACTAAACAAAACAGACACGACAGATGGATTTTATACTTCATAAATTTCTCCGAAAATGTGCGACGGGCTGCCAGCCTGTCGTAATGGCCGCGGCAACCTAAAGTTTGTCGGCCAACGCCTCATAAACGAGTTGCCTGACGAACGATTTTTCGCCGTGTGCCGTGTGTGGAACGGTTACATCGGTCTCGGCCCCACACGCGGCACATTGGACTTGAACCGTTCGTGCGCGTTTTTCTACCAACACTTCCCGCTCAAATTCGATGGTTATGGTTCGTTTACGCTTCATGGTTTCTCAACTTTCGGAATTTTTCCTCACGTCTTGGCAAATCTTGCGTTACAATCAGCCAGTAAAAAAAAGACCGTGTTATCTGCTACTACACGAAGATAAAACGGAACACCGCGCGCGGTCTTTAGGTTTTTATTTGGCTTTTCTGAAGTTTAGTTGAAGAAATTCTGAAGGCGCATAATGCAATTACAGCGGGGCATTTACGAGTTTGGCGCATTTCGTTTGGATGTGGGCGAACGCCGGTTGCGAAAGGGCGACGGGGTTATTACTCTGCCGCCGAAAATCTTTGCTACGCTGGCGGTTTTGGTGGCACGCAGGGGCCATGTCCTGAGCAAAGAAGAGCTCATGCAACAAGTCTGGCCCGATAGCTTTGTCGAAGAAAACAACCTCGCGCAAAACATTTCGGCCTTACGCAAAGCGTTGGGCGAGACCAGCAAAGTAAGATTCATCGAAACCGTCACAAAACGCGGCTACCGTTTCTGCGCGCCGGTGTCAATCATCGTGGAAGAGACGGAAACCCTAGTGCGCGAACGCACCCGCGCCACCATCATCATCGAAGAAGAACTAGACGACAAGGTCGAACTGCCGCCGCCGTTGAAATTCGCCGGTAGCAGTTCTTTAGCTCTCTCGCCAAGCCCCAAGCCACTCGCGCCGCCCAGACCGGAAACGCTTTACGTCTTGAGCGGCGACGCCAACATCGCTTACCAAGTCGTAGGCGAAGGCGACATGGATTTGGTCTTCGTCATGGGTTGGGTTTCGCACCTCGAATACTTTTGGGAAGAACCGCGTTTCGCCGCGTTTTTGACCCGTCTCGCGTCATTTTCGCGCCTGATATTATTTGACAAACGCGGCACAGGTTTGTCTGACCGCGTGCCGCTCAACCAATTGCCGACGCTGGAACAACGCATGGAAGACGTGCGCGCCGTGATGAACGCCGTCGGTTCGGAACGCGCCGTGTTGCTGGGTGTTTCCGAAGGCGGGCCGATGTGCGCCCTCTTTGCGGCGACCTATCCCGAACGCACTTCCGCGCTAATAATGATTGGCACTTACGCCAAACGCATCCGCGCCGAAGATTATCCTTGGGCTCCTACGGCGGAACAACGCGAAGCCTTTTTTGCGTTAATGCAGCGCGAATGGGGCGGCCCCGTCGGTATCACGGAACGTGCGCCGAGTCTGGCCGACGACCCGGAATTTAGTAAATGGTGGGCCACTTATTTGCGGATGGGCGCGAGTCCGGGAGCCGCCGTCGCACTGACCAAAATGAACGCCGAGATTGATGTGCGCCACGTTTTGCCGTCGGTGCGCGTGCCCTCGTTGGTCATTCACCGCGCCGGCGATACTTGTTTGCGCGTCGAAGAAGGGCGTTATGTCGCGTCGCTATTGCCTTTCGGCCAATACGTCGAACTGCCCGGCATTGATCATCTGCCGTTCGTCGGCGACCAAAAAGCAATACTCGACGAGGTAGAAACATTTTTGACGGGCGTGCGTTACCCAGGCGAAATTGACCGCGTGCTGGCAACCGTACTGACCGTGATTTTGCCGGAAAACGCCGCCCAACCATTGGCGCAACGCGAAAACGCGGAGCTTTACCTTCGCAAACAGATTGAATTATTCAAAGGCCAGACAATTGCTTACAACGCCGACGGCCTGGCCGCTACTTTCGACGGGCCGGCGCGGGCCATTCGTTGCGCGTGCGCCGTGGCAGAGGCGGCGGCGCGTTTGGGCGTGACGGTTAAAATCGGCGTCCACACTGGCGAATGCGATGTTTACGAAACCACCGTCGGCGGCGTAGCGGTAGAATTGAGCAAGAAAGTAGCCGCCGAAGCAGACGACGGAGAAGTCCTCGCCTCGCGCACAGTGAAAGATTTAGTCGCGGGTTCCGGCCTGCGTTTCCAGGAACGCGGCAACTACTCTTTTGGCGCAGAACTCGGTGCCTGGCATTTGTTTACGGTCATTCCATAGAGGCAGACCGGCGTTAATAACGTCATTATTTAATTGCCAATCCGCAAACGAGTTTTCCCTTTGCCTATCCCGCCCGCCTCGCTTATAATTCGCCACTTGAACAAAGTTCTAAGTTCAAGACAATTACCAAAGCACATGAGCAAAGAGACCACAACTACCAAAGCCCGCACTTCTACAGCAAAAAAAGCCGTGAGCGTTAATGGCGCGGCCCCGAAAACCGCCGAAGCGAAACAAATCCACGATTTCGCCAGCCTTAACCGCGAACAGTTGTTACACTTGCTGTACCAAATGACGCTGATTCGCCGTTTTGAGGAACGCGCGGCCCGCGCTTACAGCGAAGAGGGCAAGATTGGCGGCTTCTGTCACCTTTACATCGGTCAAGAGGCGGTTGCCGTCGGCGCATTGGCGGCTTTGCGGGCCGATGATTC
>JAYVJN010000442.1:0-3260 GCA_043769325.1 Acidobacteriota bacterium | reverse complement strand
TAAACCTTGTTCCTTGAATATCTTGTGGGCTTCATCGGCGACAATATACGCGCCGGTGACGTTGATGCCAAAGGTTTTGCCCCACAGCGCGTCGTCAATGCGGCCCGTCTTGTCGGGTGGCACGAAAACGCCCGCCGTGACGATAACCGCGTCAATGCCGCCGTAAGCCAACAGCACGTCATTGAACATTTGCGCCACGCTCTCGCGGTTCGTGATGTCGCACGCCAGACCAATCGCTGGGCCGCAATTACTAATGCCCGTGCCGGAAACGCCGATGCCTGAGCCGTATTTGGCGATGATTTGGTTAGCTGTATCTTGTGCAGAGACTTCATTTACGTCAACACAGACGATGTGCGCGCCTTCTTTAACCAGACGATGCGCCGTCTCTGCGCCTATCCCTGCGCCCGCGCCGATGATGACGATAATTTGCCGGTCAAGCTCTTTTTCCGGCGGCATACGCTTGAGCTTGGCGTCTTCCAATAACCAGTATTCGATGTCAAACGCCTCTTGTTGGTTCATCGCCTCGTATTGGTCAATGGCTTCAGCCCCGCGCATGACTTCGATGGCGCAGTTGTAAAATTCGCCCGTGACGCGAGATTCCGACTTGTTTTTGCCCCACGCCATCATGCCCAGGCCCGGAAGCAAAACCACCGTCGGATTCGGGTCGCGCATGGCCGGCGAATCCGCGTGTTTACAGCGTTCATAATAGTCCGCGTAATCCTGGCGATATTGAACTAAACCGTCTGAAATTGCGGTTTTAAGCGCGTTCAAATCCCCCGTTTGCGGATTCCAATCCACGAACAGCGGCTTAATTTTGGTACGCAAAAAGTGGTCGGGGCAGGACGTTCCGAGTTCCGCGAGGCGCGGCCCGTCGTGGCTGTTGACGAAGCGGAGCATCTTTTCGTCGTCCTGCACCGTGCCGACAAAGCGTTTGTTGACAGAGATTTGCCCGCGCAACCAGGGCAACAAGGCGGTGATAATGCGTTTTCTTTCGTCATCTGCCAACGGCGCGTGTTTCTGTCCGCCAAAGGTCTGTTCGCCCTTGTCGTGGGCTTCGATATAAACGGCGGCGCGGTCAATGATGTCGAGCGCGGTTTCGTAGCAAGTCTTGTCGTCGTTGTCCCAAGAACTCATGCCATGATGCCCCAGCAAAATGCCTTTGGCTTGTGGGTTATCTTTAATCAGTTGTTCTATTTGCAAGCCGATGTCAAAGCCCGGACGCTGCCAGGGGACGTAAATAACTTCGTCGCCGTAAATTTCTTTGGTCAGACGTTCTTGATTGACCGACGCGGCGACGGCGATAACCGAATTGGGATGCAAATGGTCAACGTGTTTGTAAGGAACCAGCGTATGAAGCGGCGTGTCAATCGAACAGGCGCGGGGATTCAGGTTGAAAACGCAGTGCGAATACATTGGGTACATCGTGTCTTCGATGGGCGATTTCGCGCCGTTTTCGGGATGGTTACAGTAAAGCGGCCTCATGGCCCTCACCTTGTCCAGATATAACGAAGCAAACCCATCGCGCTTGGCCGTGCGAAGGTCGCCGCCCGAACCTTTAAGCCATAAAACTTCCACTTGCTCGCCGCTTAAAAGGTCTGTTTCCATCAGTTTAGACGAAGTGTTGCCGCCGCCCGTGTTGGTCAGCGTCAAATCGTCGCCCAGACGGTTGGAGCGATAAACCAGGCGGTCAACGCCCTTTAGTTGCGCGGCCTCTTCGTCGCGCCAGAGATATTTTACAAATTGGTAGGACTTTTTTTGCTTCTGCTGTGAACTCATAATTCCTCTATGGCAAAATGCTGAACGATAAACGCTGAATGCTGAACGGAACCTGTTGCCAGTCTTAGGTTTAGCTCAAGCATAAGCGGTAAATATAAATGAAATCCGCTATATAGCAAAATGCGGAATGATGAACGCTGAACGCGAAACGGAAACTGTTGCCGGCATTGTGTTTAATGCCGCTAATAGCGATAAACGCAAATGAAATCCGCTATATAAATCAGGCAACCGCTTAACTTTCTTCGCCAATAAAAAAGCATCACACAAAACGATACACGCGGAGCGTTTCTCCCCTTCTCCCCCTCTCCCTATCTCCCCTTCTCCCCCCGGCGCGGCGGGGCGGTTGAGCCGCGTTTTATTAAGTAAGTCGGAATGCGGACTTCAACCCCTGGCGCATCCGGTTTTTCGATGTTCGACATCAATGCTTCAACGGTTCTGCGCCCCAATTCCACGCGGGACAAAACGACGGTGGTGAGCGGCGGTTCGGTCAATTCGGCAAAGGCGATGTCGTCAAAACCGATGACGGAAATGTCTTGCGGGATGGAGAGACTCGCGCCGCGCAATTCCTTCATCACGCCGAAGGCCATCATATCGTTGGCGGTAAAAATCGCTGTCGGCAAATCACCTGCGGCCAGTATTTCGCTGGCGGCGCGGCGGCCCCCGTCAAATTTGAAATCGCCTTCGTAAACCGTGACTTTGGCGTCCGGGATGTGCCGCGCAACCGCGCTGAGAAAGGCTTCGCGGCGCACATCCGTCGCGTTCAAACGGCTCGGGCCGGCGACGTGCGCGATGTGTTTATGGCCCAAAGAAGCCAGGTGTTTGACAGCTTCTTCGATGCCGGACGCGAAATCCACCACGACGCTGCTCATATGTTCGCCCACGCTGCCAAAGTTCTGGCTGACGACGGAGATTCTTTTCTGTGTCAAATCCTCAATCAGTTGCGGGTCAAGTTCGGCGGTCATCAAGGCTACGCCCGCCACTTTCAACCCAATCAGACGCCGCACATAATCCGCCGCGCGGTTGGCGTTATAGTTTGTGTTGAGAAGAATCACGCTGTAACCGCGCTCAAACGCCGCCGTTTCAATGCTTTTCACCAAGTCGGGGAAAAACGGGTTGGCTATGTCCGAAACGAGCAAGCCGATGATATTGGTGCGCCCCAAAGCCAGCGAACGAGCCTGCGCGTTGGGATGAAAGTTGGATTTCTCCACCGCTTCCAACACCTTACGGCGTGTTTCATCAGTGACGAATTTGGTGTTGTTGATGACGTGCGATACCGTCGCCGTTGACACGCCGGCCAGTTCCGCCACGTCTTTTATCCGCGCCGGATGCACCTCTCCGTTGGTTGTCCCGTTTCTGCGATTCGCTCTCATGGTTTCAATCTTCCCTGGGCTATTGTTGCCAGTTTCAAGCAACAATTCCCCGCCAGGCCGGATAAATCTTTTTATAGCGTTTGTAGCATTCTGCCAATTTCGCGCTATCCGCGC
>JAYVJN010000441.1:0-6425 GCA_043769325.1 Acidobacteriota bacterium | reverse complement strand
CGGCGATTTCGTAACTATTCCGGCTACCACGCTCAAAACCGGCGAACCCATCATGCTTGACGGCATGAAGTTAAGCGAGGTTGAGGCGCAATTTGGTTTGCCCGTTCACGCGCTGGACTTCAAAGGCTTGGCGGCGTTATTCGCGTAGGGGCCGACCTGTGTGTCTGCCCCTACTTATGCAGATGAAGAAGATTCTCGACGTAGGCTGCGGCCTCAACAAATGGCCTGGGGCGGTGGGCCTGGACATCAATCCGCGCACCGACGCCGATGTCATCCACGACTGCGGCGTCACGCCTTACCCGTTCCCCGACAACGAGTTCGACGAAATCATCTGCCGCCATGTCGCCGAACACGTCCCCGATGTCATGGCCTTCATCGCTGAATTGCACCGCATCGCCAAACCCGGCGGCCTCATCAAATTGTGGACGCCCCACTACACCAACCCCGATTGGCCCACCGACCCCACCCACCGCAACCACTTCAACAGTTATTCCTTCAATTGCTTTATTGAAGACCGCGCCCTCTTTCCCTTCTATACTGACGTACAACTAAAGCCACTGCGCGTTTACGTTTCGCTGGCAAACCTCTGGCGCGCGCTCGGCCTGGAATTTCTCGTCAACCTCGACCAACACTCCCCCAAATTCCGCTTCACCCGCAAATTCTGGGAGTTTTACCTCAGCTACATCTTCCGCGGAAAAGAATTACAATTTGAGTTTGAGGCACTGAAACTAACTGCTAATGTCTAAGATTATAGGGTTCATGGCTTATCTGAAATTTAATCGTCCCTTTCATAATTTCGGAAAAAATCCGAAAACACCAAATAATTTCACTCGTCTGATTAGTTATCCAACCAACACACGTTGAAAACACTTTAGTTACCGACGCTTAAATTATGGCACAAAGTTTGCCTGTTAAAAGTTTAGCCGCAAGTTAGCCAGATGGTTTTGCAGTGAGGGACAATATGCATAGAGAATTAACGCTCTAGGTTTGCAAAACCCATCTTTCTAAGATTAGCTACTCAATTTAGCCGAAAGATAAGGCTAAATTGACACTTAATTTGCAATCGAACATACTTTGAAGGAGTTTGCATGAAGAAATTTACGTTTACATTGCTGGCGCTAGCGTTTCTTGCTGTGTCAGCTTTCGCTCAATCTAGCACGGGCCGTTTAATCGGCACGGTCAACGGCCCTGATGGTGTTATCCCAGGCGCAACTGTTGTACTTAAAGATAATCAAACGAACCGCGAAAGAACAATTCTGACTAATGGCGAAGGCGCATTTGTGTTGCCTCAGTTAGAAGTTGGCACCTATACGCTTAAAGTTTCGGCAACAGGATTCAAAACTAATACGGTTGAATCCCTGATAATTAATGTCGGCCAGGAGTACTCTTTAAGTGTCTCTTTAGAGGTCGGCAACATCACGGAGAATGTGACGGTAACCGCAGGCGCGGACGTTATTAACTCCAGCAGCGCGGAAGTAAGCACAAACGTCAACGCGCGGCAATTAGTAGAGTTGCCTTTGAATGGCCGCAACCCGCTCAATTTAATCCTTTTGCAAGCGGGTACCGCCTCTAATCCAAATCAAGCTACGTCCATCAACGGACTGCGCACTTCTACTACGAACATCACCCGTGATGGCATCAACATTCAGGACAACTTCATTCGTTCCAACGCAACAGACTTTGCGCCTGGGCGCCCTTCAGTGGACGACGTAGCGGAATTCACCATTACCACCCAAGCTGGTGCTGATCGTGGCTTTGGCGGTCCGCAGGTTGAGTTGGTGACGCCGCGCGGACAAAATGGCTTTCATGGAAGGCTTTTTGAGTATAATCGCAACTCCGCGCTAGCCGCCAACAACTTCTTCAATAATGCTACCGGCACTTTCGGAGCAACCGACGCACTTGTCGTTGCGGGCTTGAGAAGAGTAGGTGAACAACGCACTCCACGCGCTTTCCGCAACCGCAACCAATATGGCGGCAACATTAGCGGCCCGATTATCAAAAATAAAATTTTCTTCTTCGGGTTCTATGAGGGCTTACGCGACCGCCTTTCGGCCAATAAGCTGACCACCACGTTTTTGCCTGGTGCGCGGGCCGGTAATTTCACCTACAATCGCGTTGATAATGGCGCTCTGCAAACTGTAAACCTGCTAAACATTCCCCTCACCAATGTAGCAACTACGCCTCTTCCAACCGGTATTGGCAGTATCAATTCAGTTGTAGCCAGCCGTTTCCTAACGAATCTTCCTATCGGCAATACGCCGGAAGCTGGTGACGGACGCAATACCACAGGCTACCGCTTTACCCAAGCCAGCAATCAGGATCGCGATAGCTATACGACGCGCTTTGACTACGACCTCAACGGACGTAACTCAATCAACGGCGTCTATAATCGCGTTTCAGAGGACAATCTGCGCTCCGATATTGACGGCTCTTTCAATACCACGCCGGCAGTGGTGCAACCTTCAAAGAGCAACTTTCTGGCCCTCGCTTATCGGGTTTCGCCAACCAATAGCATAACCAATGAAGTGCGCGGGGGGTTCTTTAAGAGTTCTCCGGTCTTTCTCCGCACGCAAGACCAAACCGATTTTTTCACCATTCCCTCCATTACCAACCGAGAAGTAAACTTCCGCAACCAGGGCCGCGATGTGCGGACTATCAACTTGCAGGACAATGCAGATTATCTGCGCGGAAACCATTCGATTCGTTTCGGCGGTCAGTTTCAAAACGTCCGCATTGACGCTTTCAATGATGTCGCCAATTTGCCTACCTACACCCTAGGTGTTAGTGTCAATACACCACAAATCACCGTAGATCAGTTTACCAACGCTCCTAGCGTCGGTGTTGTTTTCCCAGGCGGTGTTCCAGCAGCCCAACGCGCTGGCGCAAATAACCTTATTGGTCTTTTGGGCGGTTTTGTCACCGCTGCCAGCCAGACCTTTAACGTCACTAGCCAAGAGTCGGGCTTTGTTCCCGGCGCTACACAACGGCGTATTTTCAACTATAGTTCCTACGCCTTCTTCGTTTCCGACCAGTGGCGCGTTTCTCCCACCTTTACGCTCAATTATGGCCTCCGCTATGACCTTTACACAGCGTTGCGCGCAGAAAACGGTTTGGCATTTGAACCAGCTCTTGGAGGACGCCCTGTGCGTGAAGCTATTCTCGACCCTTCTGGTAGCTATCAGTTCATTGGCGGCAACGCCCGTGGCAGTCGTTTTTATCGCACCGACCGCAACAATTTTGCTCCTGTGGTCAGCTTTGCCTGGCAACCCCGCGCGGAAGGCGGAGTCAAAGGCTTTTTGCTCGGTAACGGCAAAACCGTTCTGCGCGCCGGCTACCGGATGAGTTATGTCAATGATGAACTAGTGCGTGCTCCTGACAATGCGCTGCTGGGCAACCAGGGCTTGGCACTAACCTCCAATGCTTTTAATCCACTCCTCCCTACCTCAACGGCGCTCAATGCCCGCATTAACGCTTTACCTGGCATTACAACTCCGGTCTTTTCAGCTAGTCGCACTTACGCGCAAAACAACATTGCCGCCGGTAGATTCGGAACGGTTTTTGCGGTTGACCCGAACATCCAGATGCCGCGTATTAATGAATACAATTTCAGCCTGCAACGCGACTTAGGCGCTAATATGGCTTTGGAAGTACGCTATGTCGGAAACTACTCCAAAAACCTGCTGCGTGGTGTTGACTTCAACCAAATTGACATTATTAATAATGGTTTCCTGGCCGATTTCAACCGGGCACGTGCCAACTTCTTGTTGACAGGCAATGCCGGTTGTACCTCTGCTGGTTGTCAGGCTTTGACCGTCTTCCCGAACCTGGGCAGCGGCGGTTTGGTGACCAACGCTGCCGTGACTCCCAATTTCGTTAATGGCACACCAACGGATTTGGCGTTTCTTTATATTACTAATGGCTTGGCTGGTAACGTGCGTTTCTTGCCCAACCCGAACACAGGTGTAGTTGACTTGCTGCTCAACGGATCGCGTTCAAACTACAACTCCTTACAAGTTGAGTTGCGCCGCCGTTTTGCCAGCGGCTTTTACATGCAGGCTAACTATACCTTCCAGAAGAGCCTGACTGATGGGCAAGGCACAGCCCAAGCCCGTTTCGAGCCGTTCCTTGATAATGCCCGGCCTGAATTGGAATATTCCCGCGCCGACTTCGACCAAACGCAGGTTTTCAACTTCAACTCCATCTATGAACTGCCTTTCGGCAAAAGCAAACGCTTCTTGAACAGTGGTGCTTTGCTTAACCGTTTGGTCGGAGGATGGCAGTTGACCTCTATCTGGCGTTTCGGCACCGGCTCACCTATTACCATTACCGATGCGCGCGGCACTTTCAACCGTGCGGGGCGCGCAGGTCGCCAAACGCCTAATGTCAGTATTGACAACCAAGGTTTGCAGAATCTGACGGGGGTGTTTACAACCGCTAACGGTGTCTTTTTCGTCAACCCTACGGCCATCAACCCAGCCACCGGGCGCGGGGCAGAACTCGGATCAGCAACCCCGTTTAGCGGTCAGCAGTTCTTTAACGTCGCGCCGGGACAGGTGGGCAACCTGGGCCGCGCGGTTATTAACGGGCCTTCCACCTTTAACGTGGATGCCTCCATCATTAAAAACATTGCCATCACGGAACGCATCCGCTTCCAGATTCGTGGTGAAGCCTTTAATTTGTTGAACCACACGAATTTCGTGCCGGCTCAATTCTATGACATCAATAGCGCAACCTTTGGGCGTATCACCGGCACTTTTGCGCCGCGTATCGTGCAAGTGGCAGGACGTATTGAGTTTTAATAATTGGATTTCCCTCCGATTATTTTATCGGGCGCAATTGCTACTTAGCGATTGCGCCCGATTTTTCCGCTCAAATAACTTGTAGCTGCCTTTTCACTAGCCAAATTTGTAGTAAGATGAACCTGCATTGCCAGCACAACCGAATGTCATGAGGTTTTCTGGTTAATTTTTCGGTGAGGTACAACTATGAATACACACACTTTCCACCGCCCAGGCATCCTTTTCGTTGTTTTACTAATTGGACTTCTGATAATACCAGTGGCGAATGCCCGAACACCAGATAACAAGCTAAAACCCGAAGAGATTGTCGCCAAACACCTGGCGTCTATCGCCGCGCCGGAACTTTTATCCTCAGTAACAACGAGGGTTGTCAGCGGCACAACACGCGCAATCTTTCGCCAAAATGGTGTCCAGTCAATTGAAGGTAGCGCGGTCTTAGCTTCTGATGGCAGCAAAAATCTTTTCAGCCTCTTCTTTAACCACCCACAGTACCCTTATGAAAGGCTCGCTTTCGACGGCGCAAAAATGACTGTGGCGGAAATCACGCCCGGTTACCGTTCAACATTGGGCGACTTCTTTCTCACCCGTGAAGCCCCATTTCGTCACGGCCTTATCGGCGGGGCGTTGTCAGCGTCCTGGCCATTCTTAAAAAGGATAGACGAACTAGCCAAACTTGAAGGCGGCGACCTCAAGAAAATCAATGGCCGTGAGGTATATCAAGTCAAATATTTGCCGCGCAAAGGGAGTGATTTAGCAATCCGCCTTTATTTTGATAAAGAAACCTTTCAGCATATCCGCACTTCATACGAGCAGACCATTGCGGCCAGCCAGGCAACCACGGATACCGCCTCGGCTAGACAATTGGAAAGCAAGTATCTGGTTACTGAAGACTACTCTGATTTTAAACCGGAAAGCGGCTTAATTTTACCGCATACCTATAAATTGGAATTTACCTTGACTGGGACAAGAGGCACATTGGTGTCAACCTGGGAATGCGCTTTCTTGCGTTTCGCCTTCAACCAGAAAATCAAGGCAGAGGATTTTAACGCCAGACAGTTGCCGGAACCGGCTAAACCCTAAACTGAATACACCAATACCCCAATGTCGCAAACTGGTTTTACACAGCTTTCGCTTACTCCGCTTGGCCCCGGTGATTTGATTGACCGGGCGATACGCTTGTACCGGCGGCATTTTGCGACGTTGTTGTGGATAGCCGCGCCGCCGACTTTGGTGACGGCGTTGGGGGCGGTGCTGCTCAGTGTCGGGATGCGGGAGGCGCGGCTGACTACGGGTAACGCTTCGCTGGTTTTGTACGCCACACTTTTGCTAGGCGGTTTTTTTCTCTGGCTGCTCGGCTTATTGCTCTATCTAATTGTGATGGGCGGGGCTTCGCGCAACTTGGTGACGCACATTTTGTGGGGCGAAGCGGTCTCGGCGCGCACTACTTACCGCAATGCGCGGGCGCGTTTCGCGGGTTTGCTGGGAGCCTCTCTGTTAGTGTTGGTGGGGTTGAGTTTGGCCGGTATCATCGCCGTGATAGTCTTTTACTTGGGGTTGATTGTAGTAATTATCGCGGTGGTGGCGGCAATGCAAGCCAGCCCATTTTTGGCGGCCATCGCCGCTTTG
>JAYVJN010000440.1:0-4559 GCA_043769325.1 Acidobacteriota bacterium | reverse complement strand
TTGGCCGGCTAACGTGAGTAACCCAAGCGATTTCAGCCATTCGCGGCGGTTTAACATGAATTATCTCTCCTAATCATCCATTTATACTGAGAAGTTGCGCCTTCGCAAGAGCGGGTGCAAGCAGCCCTTCCCGACCTGCCAGGTTGCTCGGCGGGTTTGGTGAAAACTGTAACTGATGCTTGTTGACACAATAAACCCATCCCGTTCAACTACCTGGCAGGTCAGGAAGGGTCGCTTGCGCCCGCTGCTTGATGACGCAACCCGCCAATAGAACTCTAGCGTTTTTTCGTCCGCGCCAAAACCGGCCCAAGCCGCGCCTGAAATGCTATGCGGGTTTCTTCGGATAATTCGTGGCGCGGATTTTTCGCCGCCGGTTTTTCGGCTAATAAAGCCCGCAACAATGGTGATTTGTTCAATTCATCTGCCGCAAAATCGAACGGCGCGCAGCATTCGCCTTTGGGCATGGCGTAGAGGTGCGCCGCGCCGGGCAGGGGCCAGCGTGTGAACACCTCGCCGTCTTCGATAGTCGCGCCACACTCTGCGCATAAAATCGGGCGTAAAGCGCGATGCACCGGCACGCGAACACCGGCGATGCTGACAACGGGGCCGAGTTTGACGCTGTGTGGTTTCATAGCCCAACTATCATACAATAAGTTGACCAACTTCACGCCAGCGTTTGACCGCGTGGCCTTTAACTAATTACTATGAACCCTATTATGTTGAAACTGAAATTACCACTAAGTGGGTTGATTTTGGCGTTGTGTTTAAGCGGCGCGACTCTGGTGGCGGCGCAGCAAGCCATGAACAAAATGGACGCGCCCGCCGTGTTGGAACGCAATGTGCGGGCGCATCTGGAATTTCTCGCCAGCGACACGCTCAACGGGCGCGGCAGCGGCACGCGGGATGAGCTTATCGCCGGACTTTATATCGCCGCGCAACTGCGCCAGTTCGGTATCGAACCGGCGGGCGACACCGACGCGGCGGGAAATAAAACGTACATCCAGACCGTCAATGTCGGCACGCGCCAGAGCTTTACCGCCCCGCCCAAACTCAGTTTCACCGCCGACGGCAAGGCCAACGAATGGACACACGGCAAAGAAATCGCCGTCTTTCGTATCGGCGCGGGCAGCCTGAGCGGGCCTTTGCAGAAAATTAAAAGCGACGGCAAACCGGACAAAGGCGCGATAGTCTTGCTGGAAGCACCAAAAGATTTGGAGCAACGGGCCTACCGTCAACTACTCTTCAAAGTGGCGCAACAAGGAGCCAGCGCGATATTGGTCGCTGCCAGCGAGGATGTGAAAAAGAACTGGGCCGCTATGAGCGCGGATTTGCCCACCATTACGGCCACCGCCGCCGATTTTTCCAACGGCCCTGTCTTACCTAACGGCTTTAACGTCATCTTTCTCGACGCCAACGCCGCCGCCGCTTTGCAGAAAACGCCGGATGGAACCACGCTGAACCTCGGCGGCGCGCTCGGCCCGATGGAAAAACGCCAGACCTATAACACTATTGGCGTTCTGCCTGGCACCGACCCAAAAGCCGATGCCATTTTGTTGACGGCGCACCAAGACCATCTCGGCGTCAAGCCTAACACGCCCGGCGACAACATTTACAACGGCGCAGACGACGACGCTTCGGGCTGTGTGGCGGTCTTGGAACTGGCCCGCGCGCTCGGCGCAGGGCCGCGTCCCAAACGCACGGTTTACTTTGTCACCTTTGGCAGCGAAGAGGCCGGCGGCTTTGGCGCGACCTATTTTCTCAAGCATCCGCCGTTGCCGTTGGAAAAAATCGCTGCCAACCTCGAATTTGAGATGATTGGCCGGCCTGACGCCAAAGTAAAACCCGAAGAACTGTGGCTAACCGGCTACGAACGCTCTAACTTAGGCCCCGAACTGGCGAAACAGGGAGCAAAACTGGTGCAAGACCCGCACCCCGACCAACAGTTTTTCATGCGCTCGGACAACTACGCGCTCGCCAAAATGGGCGTCATCGCGCACACGGTTTCGAGTTTCGGCTTGCACGGCGAATACCACCAAGCCAACGACGACATCGCCCACATAGATTTCAAACATATGACCAACGCCATTAATTCCATGGTCGCGCCCGTGCAATGGCTGGTAAACTCCGATTTCAAACCAGCTTGGGTAGAAGGAAAAAAACCTTAATAATGGAGAGTGGAGAATGGAAAGTGGAGAATTTTCCGGACATTTTCCATTCTCCACTTTCCACTCTCCATTCATACTTATGCTTACTTCGCTAAATATCTCCAACCTCGCGCTGATAGACGAGTTGCGGCTGGAATTTGAGCCGGGTCTGAACCTCTTGACGGGCGAGACTGGTTCGGGCAAGTCCATTATCGTTGACGCTTTGGGCTTGCTCACGGGTGAACGCACGGCAGCGGATTTGCTCAAACAAGGCTGTGCGCAGGGCTACGTTGAGGGCTTGTTCACTTTGCCGCCAAACCTAACCCTTGACGCGCTTTTGCTGGAAGCGGGTTTGGCGAACGAGAACGGCGGCGGGCGCGAGTTGCTCGTCCGGCGCGAACTATCGGCGACGGGCCGCAATCGCGTTTTTATCAATAACCGGATGGCGACGCAGGGTTTCTTGCGTTCCATTGGGGCATTTCTGGCTGACATTCATGGGCAAGGCGACCAGCAATCATTGTTCAAGCCCGAAACACACCTCGATTTATTGGACGCTTACGCCGGTTTGGGTGAGCTGCGGCGCGAGTTGGCAACCCATTTTCGCGCTTGGTCGGTGGTGCGGCGCGAACTTGCGGAACTTCGCACCGGCGAAGACAAAAAGTTGCAAATGCTGGACTTACTGCGCTTTCAGGTTGACGAATTACGCCGCGCTGAACTTAGCGTGGAAGAGGAAACGGCGTTGGATGAAGAGCGAAGGCGGCTCAACAATGTAGAGAAATTATCCGCGCTGTCGGCGGAATTATTCGCTAATCTCTACGAGGATAACGAATCCGTCGTCACCCGCTTAGGCCCGATGGAAAAGCAATTGGCGGAACTAGCGCAGTTTGAGTCAAGTTTCGCCGAATACCGCGAGGGCTTGGCAACCGCCAATGCCTTACTTGAGGATTTGGCCTTTGCCGCGCGCGATTTCGCTTCGCGTTTGGAGTCCTCGCCCGTGCGCCTAGCCGAAGTGGAAGAACGATTGAACGAACTCTCGCGCCTGAAACGCAAATATGGCGGCAGCGTGCAAGCGGCACTGGAACATCTGGCGCAGACCGAAGAAAAGCTCAACTTGATTGAAGATTCAAGTAACCGCGAAGCCGAATTGGAAAAACAGTTGGCCCGCACCCGCATTGCATATTTGGACGCGGCAACCCGCGCCCAGGATTTACGCTTGACAGCTAAACCCACGTTTGAAAAGCAATTAGAGCAAGAATTAGCGGCCCTGGCGATGGACAAAGCGCGGTTTGTCGTTAACCTGGAAGCCGCGCCGGACGATGACAAGACATTCACCCTGCGCGGATTTTCGCGGCTGGAATTTTATTTCTCAGCCAATCCGGGCGAACCTCCGAGACCGTTAGCCCGCGTCGCTTCGGGCGGTGAAGCCTCGCGCCTAATGTTGGTGCTCAAAACTTTATCAAGAGACGCGAGCGGGGCCGGAACGGGCGTTTTTGATGAAGTTGACGCCGGTATCGGCGGGCGCGTGGCGGAAGCCGTCGGGTTGCGGTTGAAAAACCTGGCCCGCACCGAGCAAGTCTTGTGCGTCACGCATCACCCGCAAGTCGCGGCGTTAGCCGACCATCATTATTGCGTCAATAAATTAACCGACGGCGCAAAAACGAGCGTTACGGTGGTAAAACTTGACGCAAAGGAGCGCGTCGAAGAATTGGCGCGGATGTTGACCGGCGCGAAAGTCACCGAAACCGCCCGTCGCCACGCCGCCGAAATGTTAGCCGCGCAAGCTGCTTAATTAAGGCTTAAAGCAGAGTTTAAGGAATGTTTTATTTTATGCTTAAAGTTATCAGAGGTGGACTTTTTTGCGCGTTGCTAATGTCGCTTGCGGGTTTCACTGAATGCTATAAACCTGTTACTAAGAATCAATTACCGGCTCATATTAAGACGGTGGCGGTGCCCGCGTTCCAAAATCTATCGTTACGCTTTAAGGTAGAGTCGCGCTTTACCGACGCGGTTATTCGTGAATTGATTAAGCGCGGGCGGGGCTTGCGCGTGCAAGGCGAACGCGCCGACGCGGATGCCGTTATTGAAGGAGTGATTAAGAATTTCTTATTTACCGGCGTGTTATTAGATGAAAAAGGGCGCGGGCGCGTCTTTGAAGTAGAAATCCAAGCCGCCGTGACAGTGCGCGACCAGGTGAACAACAAAGTCTTATACGACAACCAAAATTATGTCTTTCGCGGTGAATTCGAGTTCGCCAACGACCCGCGCAGCTATTTCAACGAAGAAGACCCCGCCGTCCAACGCATGGCGCGTGCCTTTGCCGAATCAGTCGTTTCCGTTATCGCTAATGGGTTTCGTTAAAAGCAGATAAGCCGAATGCGGAAGCCCGCACTTAGTCAAGGGCGTCTCATGCTGCGC
>JAYVJN010000439.1:0-3574 GCA_043769325.1 Acidobacteriota bacterium | reverse complement strand
GCCAGGGCCGCGCCTTCGTTAGCGGTAAAGGAAACCGCGCTGAATTGGAGCGTCGTTGGCGTTGGCGTCGGCGTAGCTGTTGCAGTAGGAGTAGGTGTTGGCGTGGCCGTTGGCGTAGCGGTAGCTGTCGGCGTAGCCGTTGGGGTCGGCGTGGGCGTCGGGCCGCCGCAGCTATTGGCCGGGGCTGCGCTGTTACGCGGTGTAGGCGTTACAATTGTGAAATCCGCGCCGTTGTTATTGGTGTCAATACAGCCGTTGCCGTTACGCAAGGCCGCCGTGGAAATACTGGTGTCGGCGGTGGGTACGCCGCCTTCCGCGCAACTCGCCGTAGCGCCGTAGCCGACGAAATCCCGCAACGCCGCATCCGTCGGACAGCCGCCGGTGAGGGCCGTCGCGTTATTGACCAACGCCACTTTGCCGGCTGCGCCCGCCATGTTAATGGTTCCGATGGCGTCCGGCGTCGGCAAATCCGCGCCGCCCGTGCCCGCCGTGCCTTGTTGAATCAGGAAATACTTGCCCGCCGGAATCGTCCCCGTGAGTGTCGTCACCGCCCAGGTGCCCGTGCCGGCGGCAGAAACGTATTGCACCGACCAGCCGGTAATATCAACCGGACTCGCGCTCTTGTTGAACAGCTCTATAAAATCGTTTTTGAAACTCGCCGCGACATTGGTGCTGCCGCCGCCGCCGTAAACCTGCGACATGACAATCGCGCCGGACGGTGGATTAGTTGTGCCGGGCGTGGGCGTGGGCGTGGCTGTCGGCGTTGGCGTCGCAGTGGGCGTAGCCGTAACCGTTGGAGTTGCGGTCGCGGTGGGCGTGGGGGTCGGGCCGCCACAGGCATTGGCTGCGCTCGCGCTGTTGCGCGGCGTAGGCGTGACGATGGCGAAGTCGGCCAGGTTGTTATTGGTGTCAATACAGCCGTTGCCGTTGCGCAAGGCCGCAGTCGAAATACTTGTGTCAGGCGTATTGGCCCCGCCTTCGGAGCAAGTGGCTGCCGCGCCGTAACCGACGAAATCCCGCAACGCCGCATCCGTCGGACAGCCGCCGGTGAGTGCCGTTGCGTTATTGACCAACGCCACTTTGCCCGCCGCGCCCGCCATGTTGATTGTGCCGGTAGCGTCCGGCGTCGGCAAATCCGCGCCGCCCGTGCCCGCCGTGCCTTCTTGAATCAAGAAATACTTGCCAGGTTGAATCGTGCCGGTGAGCGCGGTGACGGCCCAAGTGCCCGTTCCGGCGGCAGAAACGTATTGCACCGACCAGCCGGTAATATCAACCGGACTCGCGCTCTTGTTGAAAAGCTCGATGAAGTCGTTTTTGAAACTCGCCGCGACATTGGCACTGCCGCCGCCGCCGTAAACCTGCGACATGACAATCGCGCCGGAAGGCGGATTGGTCATGCCCGGCGTCGGTGTTGGCGTAGCGGTTGGCGTTGGCGTAGCGGTTGGCGTCGCTGTAACTGTCGGTGTTGGCGTTGGAGTTGGAGTGCCGCCGCCGCCGGAACATTGGATGTTGATGTTGTCAATGCCAACCCACTCGTCACTGCCCAGCGCGTTGGAGGTCATAACCCGTAAGTGGACTTGCGCTTGGCCTTGCGCGTCAGCGGGAAGGTTTGCATCAACCGGCGTCACCAGAGTTGCCAAGCTTGGGCCGGTGGTCGCGTCGGCGATAAATGCCCCCGCGATATTCGTATAATTTCCGGTGGCCCCAACGCGATATTGCAAAGCAACCGGCTGGATGGCGTTATCGGCGGAACCGTCTATGTCGCGCACGTCATAGCGCACTCTAACCGAATTTGGCGTTGTGCAGCCGGTAGTATTAAGCCGAATGTCGAGGTTCGGGAAGTCAGCCGTGCCGGAGCCTTGCAGCGCGACTACCGCGTCTGTGATGGCAAACTCAGAAACCCCGCCGGTAGCCAAAACATTGGGGTCTGGCTGGTCAACATTAACATCCAAGACTGTCGAAACAGCGTCGGTGACAATTGTTTGCGGGTCAACTCCGGTGCCGGCGGCGGCGTCATCGCCCCTGTAACCGTTGATAGCGGGAACGCCGCTCCAATCATCGGTGACAGTAAGAAGTCCGGCGTTAGACCAGTCTTGGGTCAACCCCGCGCCCGTGCTAAGAGTGAAATAAGTGTTGTCAGCCCAAACAGTTGGGACAAATTCCCGCAGGTTGAAAGCGAACACGGCAAAGGAAGTAAGCAAGGAAAATAAAACGAAAAAGCGGGCCGTTTGGCGGCTTGTTTGCGGTAACATCTTAATAATACTCATAAGCACCTTGTGGTTTAGAAGTGGCGCGCCGAACTTGGCGCAAAATTACGTCCTTGCGCCAGAGGAAATGCAAGCTGGCGAAAAGCGCGTCTAACTTTAAGGTTGACGGGGCTTTTGCCAACCGTCACCAACGAAAACAACCAGGCAGTTGAAGCATAATAATCCCAAGCCGCGCACAAAGTCCATCCATTAAGCAAGCCTCCGCCGTTAAATCACTGTTACGAAACTTGACAACGCGCTACCGCCGTTTGCTAAGATTCGCTTTAGACGTATGAACCAAGCAACAGAAATCACTATCCCGCAAGAGTTAAGCGAACGGTTAAAAGCGGCGCGGCGCGTTTTGGCGTTGACCGGCGCGGGCGTTTCCGCCGAATCCGGCGTGCCAACTTTTCGCGGCGGCGGGCAAACTGCGGCCTGGAAGGGAATGCCCTTCGACGAAATTTCTTCGGCGCGCATGGTGCGCGAAGATTTGCCGGAAGTCTGGGCCTGGTTCGATTACCGGCGCGGCCTCGTCACGCAATGCGCCCCCAACCCCGCGCATTATACGCTGGCGCGTTGGGCCGTGCGCGTCCCGCATTTTACCCTGGTTACGCAAAATATTGACGGCTTGCACCAAATCGCCGGCAGCCCTTCCGTCATTGAATTACACGGCAACATTCGCCGCGCCCGTTGCGAAATATGCGAAACAACGGTAAACCTGCCCGATGCGTCCGATAACGTCATGGTCAGGCCGGAAAGGTGCGGAAATTGCGACGGACGCCTTCGCCCCGATGTGGTTTTATTCGGTGAAATGTTGCCGGCGGGCGCGTTTGAGAAAGCGGCAATGGCGGCGCAAAACTGCGATTTATGCTTTGTGATTGGAACCTCGTCCCTCGTCTATCCGGCGGCGTCTTTACCGGAAATCGCGCTCAACGCCGGGGCCTACCTAGTGGAAATCAACCCTGAACGCACTGCTCTCTCGCCTTACTGCCAACAAGTACTGACAGGCCGCGCCGGAGAGATATTGCCGCTACTTTAGTAACACGCCAGAAATAAGTTGACCCACAATGCGGAAGCCCGCACGAAGTAAGGGCGTTGTCTGGTTTGGCGCAATGCGCCGAGTAGTCAGTAGGGGGCGCGTTGCCTAATCAGGCGCGAACCACTGCCGCCGTCCTGTCTGCGCATAAGACTTTCCGGCGGGGTCGCCCGATAGGAATTACTATCTTCTTCTATATCTTTCAAGAAAAAGAATTATGCCGGCTATGAAGCTAACTCTTTTGTTCTCTTTGCGCCTTTGCGTCTTTGCGTTAATTTCTTTTTCTTGAAGT
>JAYVJN010000438.1:0-5667 GCA_043769325.1 Acidobacteriota bacterium | reverse complement strand
GCCGCTTGATTCGATGCGCTCCATCATCTTTGAACTCAACGGTTCGCTCCGGCTAGAGTCTGCCGAACGCAACGGCAAACCGCTCACCAACTTCGCGCAAGACCCGGTGGGCGTTGATAATCTCGGCCCCAATGTGCGCCTTGACCTCGGCGAATTGTTGCCGCCAAACGTGCCGTTCACGCTGAAAATGAAGTGGGGCGGCGCACTCACTTCGCCCGAAGGCGGCCCGTTGTTGACCAAGCGTCTGGCTTACGTCGGCAACACCGGTTCATATTTACTGTATCCGGCGCGTTGGTTTCCTTTTCACGATTACGCCTCTGACCCGTCCACTTCGGACATCTCGATTATCGTCCCCATCAACACCGCCGTTGCCGGGGCCAGCGATGAACCCGTCGTCGCGCAATCCGCCGGCGCGGGCTTGAACAGATTCCGGTTCGTACAAAAAACGCCCAATTTGCCTGGCAATTTCGTCGCCGGCCCTTATATTGCGACCAATTTGCGTTACGGCGGTTATGAAATAGCGTTTTACACCAAAATCGGCAGCGAAGGCCGCGCGCCGGAGTACGCCGAAGCGATTGGTCGCGCACTCGAAGCCTACACGCAAAAATACGGTGAGCCGGTTTTCGGCAAACGTCTGGTCGTGGCGCAGATTGACGACGCCAGCCTGGAAGCGTACAGCGCGCCGGGTATGTTGTTTCTTTCTAACAAGTTGTTCGACCCCGTGCGGCCTGTGCCGGAAGACCGTTTGCAACGCGAGACGGCTTATCAATGGTGGGGTTTGTCCATCGGCTTAAAGAATTTTGACGACGCTTGGCTTTCGCAAGGCTTGGCTGAATGGAGCGCGTTTGCGTTGCGTGAAGCCACGCTCAAAGCCGGCGCGCTTGATTCCGCGCAACGTGAAATGCAGGAACGCGCCCTCACCTTTGAGCAAACATCGTCCATCGCGCTGGCGCCGGCAAAGTTAGACGACCAATCCGCCGCCTATCAGTCCATCATGTTTTATAAAGGCGCGATGGTCTTTCGGATGTTGCGCTCAACGCTCGGCAAGCAGATGTTTGACCGCCTGTTACGCCAGTATTTGCAACAATACAAGGGCCGTAGCGCGTCGCTCGAAGATTTTGAAAAATTGGCGACGCAACTTGCCGGACAGAATATGCGTTACTTTTTCGGGCAATGGCTGGAAAGTACCGGCGTGCCGGAGTTTTCCGCAGAATATCAAATCATTCGCACCCGTGGCGGCAAATTCCGCACGCGCGGCACCGTCAAGCAGACGCTCAACAACCTCAACCAACCCGTCGAAGTTTTGGTGCGCGCTGAGGGCGGCAACCAACTCACAACCGTCACGCTGGAAGACAATAGCGGCGATTTCAACGTCGAAAGCAAAGGCCAGCCGTTGGAAGTCGTAGTTGACCCCAATAACAAAATCCTACGTCTCTCAGACGAACTCCGCATCTCTGTTCTGGCGCGTAAGGGCGTTGACCTGGCCCGTGAGGGTAACTATTCCGAAGCCCAGCAACAACTGGAAGCCGCGCTCAAGTTGGACAAGAATAACTCGTGGATTTACTATAATTTAGGCTTGCTCTACCTGGAGCAACGCAACTGGACGCAGGCCGAAGACAACTTCAAGGCCGCGCTGTCGGGCGATTTGCGCCCCACCTGGATTGACGCCTGGGCGCGCATCAAACTCGGCAACACCTACGACGGACGCGGTGACCGCGCCCGCGCCGTGGATCAATACAAACGCGCTGTTGACACCGGCATTGACTACGACAACGCCGCCGCCGCCGCCAAAAAATACCTCGCCACGCCCTACAACCCCCGCGAAGAACAAGCCAACAACGGGCGATAAACTGTCTCGACACAACAAAAGCCCTCTTTTCGATAATATGCTCGAAAAGAGGGCTTTTTAAGTTAGAGTTACGCTTTCAAGCGTGAGTTTTGCGCAGCCCCTCACGCCTCAAGGCGTAACTCTAACCGCCGGAATACTTTCTCTGACCTGTTTATAAGTACCTGAGCATAAGTTTTGCGACGTAATCCCGGCTGCGGAAGCCCGCACTTAGTCAAGGGCGTCTGTCCGGCCCACCACCGCGCCCTTGACTAAGTGCGGGCTTCCGCATTGTGCCGCAAAACTTATTTTTGACCTGTTACTTATTGTTAATGTGGTTAGCAAACTCTTACCGGCTGCGAAAATTTACTTTTGTGTCAGGCGCAGAAATACTTGTTCCAGCGTTTCGCGTTGCGGCGTGATTTCCGAGACGCGGAAGCCATTGGACACTAACAGCGCGTTGACCACAGGGATTTGTTCATCAGTTAGCGAGAGCCGCAGCGCGTCGTCACCGTTGGGCGTAAACTGATGTTTGAGTAAGAGTTGTCGCGCTTCAAGGGGGCGGTCAACGGTGATTTTGACGAATGTTTCTTTGGTCAGCAAGTCTTTGACCGCGCCTTGATAACGCAATTTGCCCTGGTCAATAATGGCGACGCGGTTGCAGATTTGCTCAACTTCGTGCAGCAAATGGCTGGAAAGCATAATGGTTAGCCCGAAATCGTCGCGTAAGCGTTGCACCAAAACGCGCACCTCGCGGATGCCTTGCGGGTCGAGTCCGTCCGTCGGTTCGTCCAGAATAATGAACTCCGGCGCGGGCAAAAGGGCTTGCGCGATGCCCAGACGCTGGCGCATTCCGTGTGAATAGGCTCGCACCGCGTCGCCGGCGCGTTCGCGCAAACCCACTATTTCCAACACTTCCTCTAAACGCGCCGGCGACGCTCCGCCGGACATCGCCGCCAGCATTTTCAGGTTTTGCCAGCCGGAAAAATGCTCATAAAAGGCCGGTGCTTCGATAATCGCGCCGGTTTTCGCCAAGGCCCGCGCCGGCTGCTTTTTCATGTCGTGGCCCAAGAGCGTCACGCGCCCGGAAGTGGGCCGCACTAAGCCCAACGCCATGCGAATCGTGGTGGACTTGCCCGCGCCGTTTTGCCCCAGAAATCCGTAAATATCTCCGCGTTCAACGGTTAAAGACAATTTATCAACCGCCACGCGGCGTTGGTAGCGTTTAGTGAGATTTTCCGTGACGAGAATTGGTTCAGGCATCATTCTTGGGTTCGCAGACATCTTGTCTGCATCGCGCTTTGCCAGGCGAACTTTATCCTGTTTGGCGGGCGCAGACAAGATGTCTGCGAACCCAGACCTACGCTATTCGTCGTCTTCCGGCGCAAAACCGAAGTAGCGCATTTCGCGGAGCAATTCGTGTTGGTTCAAGGCGGGCGGGTTTTCTTTGCGGCTCGGCCCGGTTGCGGCTGGCGCGTCTGCCATTTGTTGGCGAAATTCGCCCGCGCGGATGACCTGCGCGCCGCAACGACGGACGTAATCGGCCAGGGCGCGGTCAGACGTGACGACGCGCATTTGCCGGCGCATCCGCGATTTCTCGACGATTTCCTTGATGCGTTCGTCCGCGTTGGAACCGGAGCGCGCGTAATGAACGGTGATGCCTCGATAACGCGCGCCGTCGGGGAAATGTTCGTCGGGCGCGCCGTCGAAAACTGCCGTCACGCTTACCTTTCCGGCTTGCGCGAAGTTTGCCATTTCGTCCATTAAATCGCGTCGCGCCAGTGGTTTATCCCTGTGCCAACCAATTCGCTGCCCCATCACATTGTTGCCGTCCACGAGATACATCAAACCACATTTTGCCCGTATTCGCAGTATTCGACAATGGGACAGCGCGTGCAGCGCGGATTTTGCGGGTGACAAATCGCACGGCCCAGGTTTATCAGGTTGATGTGTAACGAATAGAACTTGCCGGCGAGGATGAGCGCGTCCATTAAGGCGTGGGCTTGCGCGTCGGTGCCTTTGGCGGGCAAAAAACCGGCGCGGCGCAGAATGCGAAAGATGTGTGTGTCGAGCGGGAAAACATCTTTTTTACAAGCAAAGAGCAGCGTGCAAGCGATGGTTTTGGGGCCGATGCCGCGCATTTGTTTGAGGTAAGCAGCAGCTTCCGGCAAAGGCGTTTTGTGCAGAAATTCGAGGCTCAGTTCGCCCCGCGTGTCCTTGATGCGTTGGAGTAAATCTTTGATAACCCGCGCTTTTTGTTGGGCTAAACCGCCCAGCCGAATGGTGTCCGCGATTTCTTGCACAGGCGCGTTGAGCGCGTCGTCCCACACGGGAAAGCGTTGTTTGAGCGCGGCGAAAGTGCGACGGCTGTTGGCGTTGGTCGTGGCTTGCGAGAGAATGACACCGATGAGCATCGCTAAAACTTCAGGCGGTTCGTCGTTGTTTGGCACGCCGAAGGTGCGTTCAAGGTTTTGCGTGATGTAGCGGAGTTCGTCAGCGGATGGCATAGCTATAAAATAGCAAGAGCGCGAACGACCCTCGCTATCGTTCGCGCTCTGCTTTAACTTGTCCACCGAGAGGGGGTCAAGCTGGAGCGGATTATATGCCTGTCAATCGCGTTGCGCAAGAGAAAAATCGCATGAAGGCCAAAATAGTTCAATTTTCCTCATCTCATCTCACTGTTTTCCCTTTCATTAGGCTGGCAAATGCCTGACAACAGGCTTTTTCGGCGTTAATCAGCAAAATTTGGATTAAGGTTCTCGCGGAAAGTTGTGGATTAGCGAGGGCGGGCGCGGCCCAATTTTTCGCGCCGAGCCGGTTTTTAGCCCGTGAACACGGGTGACAGCATAAAGCCCTGTGCGTCAGCGCGGGGAAAATCGCCAAACCAGGTCAAAGCTATCGAAGATAGCGGCAGCCGTTCGGTGTTAAAGATGTCGCCCGCCTACGCGGGCTTGGCGTCGGACATTTCGCTCCACCCCGCGCTGACGCACGGGGCTTTATGCTGTCGCCGTCATTCGACGGCTGAGAACCACGCTTTCCGCGTAACATGAGTTATACCTATTCTTGTGGTGCTTGGCTAACGCGGCCAAGAGGAGTATCTGCCGCAACAAACGCAGTAATCTCAGTTCCTTTGGGAATTGTAATGTCTTTGCCCTTCATAAAGAGGAATAGCGGAGCAGCCGGAAAGAAAAGTATGCTGCTTGCAACAATAGCCCCGGTCATTGCGGCAGTATGATTTCCGCCTTTGCCACCTTTTACCGCGCGTAAGGGTATCTTTTCCCCTTTAGCTGAACGGACATAATCAATATTGATATTCAACTTTCCTGAACGCCCAAGCCTTCTCTTCGGCTGGGCTTCGATGACCGTAGCAATGGCCGTAGCCCCTTGTGGAATTACAACTAAATCTCCTACCTTAACATCCTCAACCACTGCAAATTCTACTGTGTCATTAACTTTGGCGGTTCCAGAAGAAGCATTTTGCATAATGCGGAGTTTTACTGGCGTGTCCTCTGGAATGATAACGTCTGGCGGCTTCACCTCAGAGTTTGCGGGGTTAGAGTTAATTCCCCCGGGTTCCGTGGCGGGCATAGCTGCTGGCGCAATTATTTCCGGGGTAACCGGCTTACTGGCCTCTATCATTGCCAAAATCACTGCATCCGGTATATTGCCTTTTTTTAGCTCTTGCAAAGCGGCGGGCGAAGTGTCGAACTGGCCCTTTGTAGCTTTGATTTTAGCGACAATGATTTCTGTGCTGAAACCACTCTTTTGTAGTTCCAAAATGTCAGTGTTAGTCAATGCTGCTTGTGCGTTGGTTGATTGTTGTGGTTGTTGCGCCTCTTGCG
>JAYVJN010000437.1:0-5855 GCA_043769325.1 Acidobacteriota bacterium | reverse complement strand
TAGCGGCCAGGTAAAGCTAAATTCTCTCATACCTAAGGTTGCGCCACATCGTTACCGTTCGGTGTGCTGATTTCAACTAAAACACTCCAAATACTTCACACCCGCGCCGGTGTTGAAAATCAGGACGCGCTCGCCTTCGTTGATGAAGCCTTGCGCCGTCAGTTGTTGCAGGGCGGGCCAGCAGGCCGCGCCTTCGGGGGCGACGAATAAACCTTCCAACGCGCCGATTTCCTTGGTTGCCGCGACTAATTCCTCATCAGGAATCGCCACTGCTGCGCCGTTGGAAGCGCGCAGGGCGTCAAGCATGAGGAAATCGCCCACCGCTTTCGGCACGCGCAAGCCGGAGGCGACGGTGTGCGCGTTCTCGAATTCGTCGGCGAATCGCTTGCCTTCGGCGAAGGCCCGCACGATGGGCGCGCAACCGGCGGCTTGCACCGTCACCAGGCGTGGTCTCTGTTTGCCAATCCATCCCATTTGCTCCATTTCGTCGAAGGCTTTCCACATTCCGATAAGCCCCGTGCCGCCGCCCGTCGGGTACAAAATCACGTCGGGCAACTCCCAATCAAGCTGTTCCGCGATTTCGTAGCCCATCGTCTTTTTGCCTTCCAAGCGGTACGGTTCTTTCAAAGTGGAAACGTCAAACCAACCCTCTAAGTCTTTGCGCCGCGCCACTTCCGCGCCGCAATCGGTGATTAAACCCTTCATTAAGGTCACGTTCGCGCCGGTCTGTTGGCACTCAATGACGTTAGCCAGTGGCGTGTCGTCGGGCATGAAAATATGAGCTCCGAGGCCGGCGCGGGCCGCGTAAGCCGCTAATGCGCCAGCCGCGTTGCCCGCCGATGGCACAGCCAGGTTTGTCGCCCCCAGTTCCCGCGCCATAGAAACTGCCGCCGTCATGCCCCGCGCCTTGAAACTCTGCGTCGGGTTTTGCCCTTCATCTTTGATAAACAACTCAATCTCAACATTTAGCTTCGCGGCCAACCTGTCGGCCTTGAGAATCGGCGTCCAACCTTCGCCTAAAGAGACGATGTTTTCGTCATTGACGACAGGCAACACCTCGCGGTAACGCCACAAATCGGGGCGGCGGGTTTTCAATGATTCTTTTGTCAAAGTTTGCGCGGCGGCCTCCAAATCGTAACGGGCTAACAAGGGCCTACCGCATTCCGTACAAAGGTTGTGCAACTCTCGTGCCGCGTGGCGCAAACCGCAAAGACCGCATTCCAAGTGTGTGACGTACATAAATTTATAGTTCCTTCTCAAGTTGTTGAAAAATCTCCCGCCATCATACATGGCGCAAGAAATTTCGTCAGGTGCAGCAATTATCTGGCAGCTTGCCAATTTTCTGGACATAGGCCGCAACTAAGGCTATAACTCAAGTTGTAAAGGAGGTGAAGTTATGACAAAAGAAGAGTTGGCGCAGAAAAAGGATAGCCTGGCTGCGCGTAGCAAGCAGTTCTATGAAGAGGAACTGAAAAATTTGCTCGAACCGGCACATAACGGCGAATACGTCGTTGTTGAACCTGAAGCCGGACTTTATTTTCTCGGCCCGACTGATGTAGCCGCGACTAACGCCGCCAGCCAGTCTCTGCCGGATAGCCTTTTCTTTCTGATGCGCGTGGGTTACAAAACCGCGTACACCTTGGGAGGCAATGTTGTACGAAGTAGAGGGTAAAGTAAACAGTGCGCTTGAAGCTTGTGTGAAATTGTCTCTGGCAAGCGGGGAAGAGATTGAAGTTGTTATTGATACAGGCTTTAACGGGGATTTAGCATTGCCCCAAGAACTTGTACAAGACCTATCTCTGCCGTTTATTACCCAAACCGAGTGTACTCTCGCCGGCGACATCACACACAAAGCCGATGTTGCTGCCGCTCATATCGAATGGCTTGGTGAAATACATGAAGTGCGCGTCATCGTCATGCCGGCGGGTTTTCTTCTCGGCACGCAATTATTGGAAGGCACGCGCCTGACGATTGATTACGACGAACGCACAGTTTTGATTGAAAAGAAATCCCCCTTATGACCAACAAACTTGCCGTTATCAATACGGCCCAACTCGTTACCCTTGCCGGCGATGCGCCAGGCCCGCGCACGGGGCCGGCCATGAAGGAAATCGGAATCATTAACAATGGCGCAATGTTCGTGCGCGACGGGCGCGTAGAACGAGCGGGCGGGCGCGAAGAAATCGAACCGTTGATTGACGGCGACACAGAAATCGTGGACGCCGGCGGGCGCGTCGTCTTGCCCGGTTTTGTGGACGCCCACGCGCACCCGGTCTTTGCCGGAATCCGCGCCGACGAGTTTGAACTAAAGGCCAAAGGCGTGACTTACCAAGAGATAGCGCAGAAAGGCGGCGGCATCCGCGCCACTGTGCGAAAGACGCGCGAAGCCACCGAAGACGAACTTGTCGAAGCCGGAAAGCGTTACGCGAACTGGTTTCTGCGTGGTGGCACGACGACCATCGAGGCCAAATCAGGCTATGGTCTGACGGTTGAAGATGAACTGAAAATGCTCCGCGCTATCCGCCGTTTGGGACAAGAAACGCCTTTGCGTTATATCCCGACCTTTTTGGGCGCGCACGAAATCCCCGACGAATATCGCGGCAACCCGCGCGGGTATGTCAAACTCGTCATCGAAGAAATGTTGCCCCGCGTGGTTGAAGAAAAACTGGCCGAATACTGCGACGTTTTTTGTGAGGAAAAGGTTTTTACGCTCCACGATTCGCGGGTTATTTTACAGGCCGCCATGCGTTTAGGGCTGAAAGCGCGGGTTCACGCCGACCAACTCTCGCTCAACGGCGGCTCGGTGCTGGCCGCCGAACTCAAGGCTGCCACCGCCGACCACCTGGAACACACTGACAGCGTGGGAATCGCCGCCTTGCAACAATCGCGCGTTCAGCCTGTGCTGTTGCCTGGTTCGGTCTATGCGCTCGGCTCAACGCGCTATCCGCAAGCCCGCTCAATGATAAACGCGGGTTTAGCCGTCGTTCTCGCCACCGATTTCAACCCTGGTTCGTCGCCCACGCCTTCAATGCCGATGATTCTTTCGCTGGCCTCGACGCACCTGAAAATGACGCCTGCCGAAGCCATCACCGCCGCCACCATTAACGCGGCCCACAGCCTGGGGCGCGGTGACAGAATCGGCTCACTCGAACCCGGCAAACGCGCGGATTTCGTCATCCACGACTGCGCCGATTACCGCGAAATCGCCTACTTCTTTGGCGTCAACCACGCCTATTCGGTCTATCTCGACGGCGAATTATTATGGCAACGCAATTACTGAAAAAAAATGTTGACGCGCCGCCCGAAGAGGTTTATTATGCCGGCAACACTGAAAAAGGAGGTGATCAAAAATTTGTATGCAGTTTAATCACAGTGAGGTGACTGGGGCCTGATAAGCCTCGGCTGGCGCATCGAACGACACCAGTTGAGGTCGCGCCTGGAAATGATTTGGATGGCGGAAAGGCCAGTTCCAACAGTACACCGCAAAAGCGGGACGAAGTTGTCAAAACTCCGTCCCGCTTTTCTCTTGAGGTAAATCCGTGAAGCCAGAGTTACTTGGCTTCCGCGCCATCGCCGGGTGAAGTGTGCAAGTGGACTATTTTCCACTCGGATTTGACGCGGCGGAAAACCAGCGTCATGCGTCCATTGGAGGACTCGAATCTGCCGTCATTTTTCTGCGATTGCGTCCACAGGCAAGACAACGCCGCGCCGTCGCGCCCCAACATTTGCAAGTTAATATTGCGCGGCGTGAGTTTCACTTCCGTCACTGAGGCGTATGCCGCCACACGGTTGGCTTTCATCTGTTCCCAGCCTTTAGTGATGGTTCCGTTGCGGTTGAACATCAGCAAATTGGGCGAATTCCAATAGAGTTTGGCAACCGCTTCGGCGTCCGCCGCTTCGATGGCTTTGACCAACTCCGTGAAAGTGGCGCGCACGGCGGCTTCATCGCCGGCGGCGGCTTTGGCGTCGGCGGTAGCAGGTTTGGTTGGTTTGGCGGCTGAAGTTTGGCCCTGTGTTTTGGCTGGCGCAGTTGTCGTTACGCGCGGCGCACGGCCCGTGCGACGCGGGCGCGGGGCGGCTTCAACCGGAGTTTCTTCGACGGGCGGCGGTTCCACTTCATTCGTTCCTTGCGCCCACGCGGGAGATAATAAACAAGTTCCCAAAATAACTGTAAAAAGTAATCTTTTCAGCATCATAACCTCCATTCCTACAAGTATAACATTAACCACACTAACCGGCCAACCGGAAAAGTATCTGCGGAACACGCGAAACACGCGGAAAAAAGCCAGGAATAGGGGACAGGGGTTAGGGATTGGGGGTTGGGGACGGGAAGCCGAAGGCCGCGCCTAATCATCAGTTTTGTGGCAACCAGAGAGATTCTTCCCATTCCCTAGCCCCTATTCCCCGCCCCCTCTGCCTTTTCCGCGTGTTCCGCAGATGAATTTCTGGTGTCGCTAATGTCTAATTCACATATTCCAAGGCACTTGGCTACGCAACCGCGTGACGCAACGCTCGCGGCCCAGCGTGACGCAAATTTCAAACAGCGAAGGCCCCACGGATTGACCCGTAAACATGGTGCGCGAACCGTTGATGAATAAGCCGGCTTTGACGCCAAGTTCGTCAGAAAAAGCGCGGAGAGCAATTTCGGCGTTTTCGTGCGTAAAGTCCTCAACCTCAGCGAATTTATCCGCCAATTGCGGCAACCATTCGCGCAGACGCGGCTCTTTCAAAAGGTTTTTTGCCACCGCCGCCGCGTCGAAATCGAAATCGTCGCTGAAGTAAGCGCGGCCTTGCGCGGAAAAATCCTTGAGCGTGAAAAAGCGTTGACGAATCAGATTCACCGTCGCGGCAAACCACCCGGCGTCATCTTCCTCGTATTCTTCGCGCCATAGTTTCGCGCCGCGCAGTTCACTTTTGACCAACGGCAGCAAGTCCGCAAACGGCATCGCGCGGATATATTCGGCGTTCATCCAAAAGGCTTTATCGTCCGTCCAATGGCGTTCGTCGTTGATGTCGCCAAAATTGACAATGGCGTTGGAACGCACGATGCCTTCGAGCGTGAATTTTTCCCGCAGTTCTTCCCGCGACATGATTTCCTGTTCGCTGCCCGGCGACCAACCCAAGAGCGCGAGAAAATTGCGAAACGCGGCGGCGATAAAGCCTTTATCGCGGTAAGTGGTCATGGAAACGACCTCGCCGTGCTTGCGTTTCGAGAGTTTTCCCTTGTTCGGCGCAAGAATCAAAGGCAAGTGCGCGAACTGCGGCGGCGTTGCGCCAAGTGCTTGATAAAGCAGAATTTGCTTGTGCGTGTTGGTCAGGTGGTCTTGCCCGCGTATGACCGTTGTGATGTCCATCTCAATGTCGTCACAAACGACGGCCAGGTTGTAGAGCGGATGCCCGTCGGAGCGGAGCAACACCAAATCCTCAATTTCGTTGTAATCGCGTTCCTGCGTTCCGTAAACCGCGTCGTCAAAAGTAGTTTTGCCCTCAACCGCCACTTTCAGACGAATGGCAAAAGGTTCGCCCGCCGCCGCGCGTCTTTCGGATTCAGCAGCATCTAACTCGCGGAACTCATTGCTGCGTAAGTCTTTGCCTTCGGCGGCGTGGGCGCGGGCGCGTTCGGCGATGCCTTCTTTAACACCGGCGTCGGAGCGTTCTTCTTTGGGCGTGAAATCGCGGTAAGCCGTGCCTTCCTCGACCAGGCGCAGAGCGGCGGCGCGGTGTTTGGGCGCGTTGTCGGATTGATAGACGATTGCTTCGTCGTAATCCAAACCCAGCCAGGCCAGCCCTTCGATAATTGAGCGCGTGGATTCTTCGGTTGAGCGTTGCAAATCCGTATCTTCAATGCGGAGAAG
>JAYVJN010000436.1:0-6546 GCA_043769325.1 Acidobacteriota bacterium | reverse complement strand
GTGAATTAGTAACAAAACCGGACTTGCAGCGTGAAGCAACAAACCGGCGAGGATTAAAGTTCCGAATTTTCGCATGGGCCTCTCCTGTTAAGGTAAGATATTGTCTATACAATGGTTTGCTCCGTTAGGGCAACCATATCCTAACAGTCTTTGGCAAATAATAATAGTACGCAATAAAGCCTTCGCAAGTGGAAAACTTGGTTTGGCTTGGTTGCATTTTCCCTGCAACAAACCGCTGGCCTGTCCGTTCATCAGGCGCGGGAAGTTGCGGAAACGCCCCCGTGATTGACAAAATGCGCTCTCCCGCGACAATGGTACCTGTGCGAGGAAAAGAAAACATGAGATTCAAGACTGCGATAACATTACTTTTAGTTTCAAGCCTTTATTTGGGCGCGTTGCCTTTGACGCCGTCCGCCAACATTTTGGCCCAGAGAAGAGTTATGACACCAGACGACCCGAACCAACCCAACGGCTTGCGTTTCCGCCTGAGCGCGGGGGCCGACCAACCCGACGCGCTGCCACCGGGCAACATCGCGCCCGCCACGCCTTTGAGCGAAGGCGACACCGCGAACCTACTCAAGCGTCTGCCGCCGGGCAAGACCGACCCTAACGACAAACAGGACTTTGCTTTACGCGACAAATCCCTGCCGCCGCCACGCACCGGCCAGACCGTGCAGAAGCCTTTCCCCGCGCCCGACGCGCCACAGGTGCGCCCGCCGGACGTAGGCGACAGCGGCCCTTTGGAAGTCGTTCGTTTCTCGCCGCAGGGCGAAGTGCCCGCCGCGCCGCAACTGCAAATCACGTTTTCGCAGCCGATGATTCCGATTACTTCGCAAGACGAAGCGGCGTCAATCGTGCCGGTGCGTATCGCGCCGCAAGTGCCCGGTAAATGGCGTTGGCTGGGCACGCGGACGCTGATGTTCGCGCCTGAGGGACGTTTCCCGATGGCGACGGTTTACAAAGTCAGCATTCCCGCCGGCACAAAATCGGTCAACGGCGGGGCTTTGGCGAAGGAGTTTTCCTTCACTTTCAGCACGCCGCCGCCTACGGCCATCAGTAAATATCCCGAAGGGCAAAACGGCCTGGCCCGCGACACGATGATTTATCTGGCCTTTGACCAGAAGATTGACCCTGCGAAAATCCTTGCCGTAACACGGGTTACGGCTAACGCCAAGCCTCTGAAAACGCGCCTGGCGACGGAACAGGAAGCCGCCGGCTGGAAAAACAGCGCGGAACCGGGCCGTTGGCTGGCGGTGCGCTTTATTGACAACGAAGGACAAACCGCGAACGCGCTGCCGGGCGATGCCAATATCATCGTTACCGTCGGCCCCAACATCCCTTCCGCCGAAGGCCCGCGCACGAACCCCAAGACGGTTTCGTTCAATTTTCGCACTTACGGCGCGTTGAAAATGGTCAACTTTCAATGCGGCTACAACAACAAATGCTCGCCGTTTGATAACTGGCAAATCAATTTCAGCAATCCGCTTGACACCGCCAATTTCAAGCGCGAGATGCTCACCATCGAACCCGCTGCGCCCGACGTGAAGGCCGCCGTTTACGGCAACACAATTCAATTAACCGGCATTAAAAAAGGCCGCACCAAATACACGGTCACGATTGACCAAAACCTGAAAGACGTTTACGGGCAAACGCTTGGCAAGCCTGAACAAGCCATTTTCAACGTCGGTTCGGCAGACCAAACACTGTTTGCGCCCGGCGGCGACATGGTTATTTTAGACCCCACGGGGCCAGCCCGCTATACGGTTTACACGACCAATCACACCACGCTCAACGTCAAACTCTACGCCGTCGCGCCGTCGGATTGGCCCGCCTGGGCCGCTTATCGCCGTTACCGCGAAGGCTACGACGATGACGAAGCCAAAAAACAGGCCACGCCGCCGGGCCGTCTGGTCTTTAATAAAGCCGTCACGGTCAACAACAAACCCGACGAACTGACGGAAACCGGCATTGATTTGACGCCCGCGCTCAAGGGCGATTTCGGGCAAATCATCGCCATTATCGAACAGCCGGGCTTGACGCAGCGCGTTCGCCGCCGTTGGGAACGCAACAACGTGGAAGCGTGGATTCAACGCACCCAAATCGGCCTCGACGCCTTTGTTGACCATCAGCAATTAGTCGGCTGGGCCAATTCGCTCAAAGACGGCAAACCCGTCTCCGGCGCGGAATTAACCATCACGCCCGGCAACGCCGAAGTCATCGGGCGCAACGCCGACAAGCCGGAACAAGGCTGGGGCGAATGGCTGATGGGTTTCGTCTCAAGTGAGCAGAAAGCTGAAGCCGAAGAAGTTTCCGAGGCCCACGCCAATCCCCAACCCCTAACCCCCAATCCCCAATCAACCGGCGCGGACGGCCTGTTGCGTTTCGCTTTGCCGACGGACAGCAGCAAAACACGCTTGCTGGTGGCGCGTAAAGGCAATGATGTCGCCATTTTGCCGGAATATGACCATTATTACCAAAGCGGGAGCAATTGGTATAAACGCAACTTGGGCGAGTCGTTGCGTTGGTTCACCTTTGATGACCGCAAGCTGTACCGGCCCGGCGAAGAGGTGAAAATCAAGGGCTGGCTGCGCCGCGTAACCAACGGGCCGACGGGCGATGTCGAAGCCTTTAACAACTCGTTTAAGTCGCTCAATTACACGCTGCGCGACGCGCAAGGCAACGAAGTCACCAAAGGCACGGCGAACATTAACGCGCTGGGCGGCTTTGATTTATCGTTAAAGTTGCCGCCGACCATGAATTTGGGCGACGCATATGTCCAATTCACGTCTGCCGATAACAGCCATTCCTACCAACATCAATTTTCGGTGCAAGAGTTTCGCCGGCCTGAATTTGAGGTTTCGGCGCAGACTTCGGAAGGCCCGCATTACGTCGGCGGCGCGGCAAATGTAACCGTGTCAGCCTCTTACTTCGCGGGCGGTGGCCTCGCCAACGCCGATGTCAACTGGCGCGTGACGGCAAAGCCCACGACTTACACGCCGCCGGGCTGGGACGAATGGACGTTCGGCACTTGGGTGCCCTGGTGGTATTCCTACAATGAAAACTACGCCGGCCAAAGCACGCAAGCCTTCGCGGGCAAGACGGACGCGGCGGGCAAACACCGCCTGAAAGTGGATTTCGACGGCGTGAAACCGCCCCGCGCTTACGCCATCGAAGCGGAAGCCTCGGTGCAAGACGTGAACCGCCAATCATTTGCGGCGCGTTCGTCATTCATCGTGCATCCGTCGCGGGCCTACGTCGGTTTGAAAGCGGAACGCGCTTTTGTCGAACAAGGCACGCCCCTGAATATGCAAGCCGCCGCCGTTGATGTGGACGGCAAACCCATTGTCAACCGCGACGTGGCAATCAAAGCCGTGCGCCTGGATTGGGAGTTTGAGAACGGCTCTTGGCAGCAAAAAGAGCTTAATACGCAAGAGTTTAACGTCAAGACCGACGCGCAAGGCCGCATCGCTTACCGCGTGGAAACCAAAGGCGGCGGCGGGCGTTACCGCGTGACGGCCCGCGTTATGGACGACAACGAACGCCCCAACGAAAGCGAAATGACGCTCTGGGTTTCGGGCGGCAAGGTTGTGCCGTCGCGTGAAGTGACGCAAGAGAAAATCGAACTGATTCCTTCCAAGAAAGAGTTTCAGCCCGGCGACACGGCGGAAATCCTGGTGCAAGCACCATTTACGCCAGCCGAAGGCATTCTCACGCTACGGCGCGAAGGCTTGGTGACGACGCAACGTTTCCGCGTGGAAAACTCGACCTACACGCTGAAAATCCCCATCGCGGAAAGCTATTTGCCCAACATCATGGCGCAGGTTGATTTGGTCGGGGCCGCCTCGCGCACCGACGACAAAGGCCAGGTTGACGCCAAATTGCCCAAGCGTCCCGCGTTTGCCAGTGGTTCGCTAAACCTTTCAATTCCACCTTTGAAGCGCAAACTTTCAGTTGCCACTGTGCCGCGTGACAAAGCCGTTACGCCCGGCGGCGAAACCGTTGTCAACGTGGAAGTTAAAGACGCCAACGGCGAACCCGTGCGGGACAGTGAAATCGCTGTGATTGTGGTTGATGAATCGGTCTTGGCCCTGACCGGCTACAAAATCACCGACCCGCTCTACACTTTCTACACCTCACGCAGCGACGGCGTGAGCGATTTCCACTCGCGCAGCAAAATCCTCTTGGGCAATCCCGACGATGTGGCGAAAGAGGCAGAGAAGCAAAATAATGAGGCCAGAGATAGCGTATCTGCGGAATTTGGGCGGGCTTCAGGCGGTGTTATGGCCCAATCCACGATGGCCGCGCCAGGCGCGCCGCCGCCATCAGCGAAGCCAGTAGCCAAATCAGCGGCTAGAAATAGCCTTGACAAAGAGAAAAAAGACTCGGACGACGCGCCGAATCAGCCGGAAATCCGTCTGCGCGAGAACTTTAACGCGCTGGCGGTCTTCGCGCCCGTCGTACCGACGGACGGCAACGGACGCGCCGAAGTAAAAGTAAAACTGCCCGACAACCTGACGCGCTACCGCGTGACGGCGGTGGCGGTTTCTGGCGGCAAACTGTTCGGCATCGGCGAATCGGCGATAACGGCGCGGCAACCTCTGATGGTGCGCCCGTCGGCCCCGCGTTTCCTCAATTTCGGCGACAAATTTGAGTTGCCCGTCGTGGTGCAAAACCAGACCGACGACCCGATGACGGTTGACGTGGGCATCCGCGCCACCAACCTGACGCTCACCGCCGGCGCGGGCCGGCGCGTGGTTGTGCCGGCGAATGACCGTGTGGAGGTGCGCTTCCCGGCGGCGGCGGAAATGGCGGGCACGGCGCGTCTGCAAATCGGCGTATCGTCGGGCAAATGGGCGGACGCGGCGGAAATATCGCTACCCGTCTGGACGCCCGCCACTACCGAAGCCTTCGCCACTTACGGCCAAATGGACGCCAACGGCGCGATGTCGCAACCCGTACAATTGCCCGGCGGCGTGGTCAAACAGTTCGGTGGGCTGGAAATCACGACCAGTTCCACGCAACTGCAAGAATTGACCGACGCCGTGATTTATCTGCAAAACTATCCTTATGGTTGTTCCGAACAGATTTCGTCCCGCGTGCTGGGCATCGCGGCTTTGAAAGACGTGCTAACCGCCTTCAAAGCCAAAGAGTTGCCCTCGCCCGAAGAACTGAAAAAAGGCGTCGAAGGCGGCATCAAGACGCTGCAAGGCCGCCAAAACGACGACGGCAGTTTCGGCCTCTGGAAACGCAACGACTACGGCAACGACTGGCCTTTCTTAACGCTGCACGTCACCCACGCGCTCGTGCGGGCCAAAGCCAAAGGCTTTAATGTGCCGGACGAAATGCTGAAAAAAGCTCTGGGCTATGTGAAGAGCATTGAATCGCACATTCCCAAGTATTACAGCAAAGAATCGCGCTGGGCTATCTCCGCTTACGCCTTAAACTTACGCGCCATCGGCGGCGATAAGGACACGGCGAAAGCGCGTAAACTCATCGCGGAAGCCGGGCTGGAAAAACTCTCTTTGGAGAGTGTCGGCTGGCTTTTGACCGTGCTTTCCGGCGATGCAACCTCGGCAACACAGGTCACGGCGATTCGTCGTCTGCTTAACAACCGCGTGACGGAAACGGCGGGCGCGGCCAACTTCGTGGATTCCTACACGGATGGGGCGCAGTTCCTCTTGCATTCCAACCGCCGCACCGACGGCATCATCCTTGAAGCCTTGATTGGCGACCAACCCGAAAACGATTTGATACCCAAAATCGTGCGCGGGCTACTCGCCAACAAGACGCGCGGCCATTGGCTGAACACACAGGAAAACGTCTTTATCCTACTGGCTTTGGATAAGTATTTCAACACTTACGAAAAGGTTGAACCCAATTTTGTGGCCCGCGTCTGGCTGGGCAACGCCTACGCCGGCGAGCAAGCCTACAAAGGCCGTTCGACGGACAGAAACAACATCAACGTCCCGATGAGCTATCTGTTTGACCATCCGGGGCAGCAGAATCTCATCCTCGACAAGCAAGGCGCGGGCCGTCTGTATTACCGCATCGGCTTGAACTACGCGCCTGCCGATTTGCTGTTGAAGGCCGCGGATTACGGCTTCAAAGTCGAGCGCATCTACGAAGCCGTTGATAAACCCGAAGATGTAAAACGCGACACGGACGGCACTTGGCGTGTCAAGGCGGGCACCCGCGTGCGTATTCGTTTGAAAATGACCGTGCCTTCGCGCCGCTACCACGTCGCGTTGGTTGACCCTCTGCCCGCCGGTCTGGAAATCCTCAACCCGGAGTTGGCGACCACCGAACGCCTACCCGAAGACACCGGACAAACCGGCGTCGCGGAATACGGCAGCCGCTCTTACGGTTACGGTTCTTACTGGTATCGTTCCGTCTGGTTTGACCACCAGAACTTCCGCGACGAACGCGCCGAAGCGTTTACGTCGTTACTGTGGGAAGGCGTCTGGAATTACAGCTACGTCGCCCGCGCCACCACGCCGGGCCGCTTCGTCGTCCCGCCCGCGAAGGCCGAGGAAATGTATATGCCCG
>JAYVJN010000435.1:0-3760 GCA_043769325.1 Acidobacteriota bacterium | reverse complement strand
GCCCACGTCGTGCACATCTATGCCGAGATAGTGGCCTAAACCGTGCATATAAAAGGCTTCGTACTTTTTCTCCTTGATGATTTCGTCGGCGTTGCCCTGCAATAAACCGAGACTGAGCAAACCTTCGGTAATCATGCGAATAGAGTGGTTTTTGATGTCGTCGTTGGTGACGCCAGGCCGCACCATATCCACACAGGAGACTTGCGTTGCCAGCACGAGGTCATAAATTTCGCGTTGCTCTTTCGAGTATTTGCCGTTGACGGGAAAGGTGCGCGTGATGTCGGCGGCGTAGCCTTTGAGCTCCGCGCCGGCGTCAAGCAAGAGTAAATCGCCGTTGTTGAGCGGCGCGTTGTTGCTGACGTAGTGCAGCACCGTCGCGTTGGCCCCGCCGCCGACGATGGAACCGTAAGCCGACGCGCCCGCGCCGTGTTTGCGGAAGTAATAATCCATCATCGCCTCGACTTCAAACTCGTTCATGCCGGGTTTGACGGTTTGCATGGCCTCGACATGGGCGGCTGCGGAAATGTCGGCGGCGCGTTGCATGAGGGCGATTTCTTCAGGCGATTTGATGAGCCGCATTTCGTGGGCGATGACCGTCGGGTCAACAATGTGCGGCGGCGCGGACAGCTTTTTGCGCCCGCCGGCCCGCAGACGGCGCAACGAAGCGACCACGATTTCATCTATCTTGGGGTATTTGCCGACGCAGTAATAAAGCGTGTGCCGAGTGTTGAGATAATCGTCCAATTTGGCGGGTAACTCATTGATAGGAAAGGCTTCGTCCGCGCCAAACTCGCTCACTGCGCCTTCTACGCCATAACGAAAGCCGTCCCAAATTTCGCGCTCTTTGTCTTTCGGGCGGACAAACATTGTGAATGGTTTTTCGTGCTTAGGGGCAATAATGACGACAGTTTCCGGTTCTTCAAAGCCGGTCAAATACATCATGTCGGAGTCGGGGCGGTAACGGTAATGCGTATCGTTGGAGCGCACGGCTTCCGGCGCAGCCGCGAAAATAGCGACGGCGTTGCTGTCCATGCGTTTGATAAATTCATTCAGTTGCGGACGTTTCATCTCTCACATCTCCTACATTTCTGTTGGTAATAAAGCGTGTAAAAATTCTCCCGGCCCCACGATTTTGAGCGGCCTGAACCGTTGGCGAAATTCTTTACATTCGTCGTTGTGGCCGGTCATCAAATCAAGCAAATCCTTGTCGCGGGTGACGATATAATCGGCTTCGGCGGCTATGGCTAAATTGATATATGGTTCATCATCCGGGTCGCGGGCAAAGACAAATTTGCGCGGAATCGAACGAATAATGCGGCCTGTTTCTTGGATGCGTTTGAGAAACAAACTCACTGTTTCATCGGTTAGCGTCACAAAATGCGTCCGAATTTTGGGGCGCTTGAGAACCTGTTCCAGTTCGGCCAAAGTCCATTCGCTGACGAAAAGGCGAGCCAATTTGTTTTCGGCCAAATTCAAACACGCCGCCGCCTGACTATTCGGTTGCGCTACGGCTTGCAGGAACACATTGCAAGCAAAGACGGCGCGAGGTTTGCTCATCATTAAGGTTGCAGCCGCGTCCGGTTTTCGGCGCGCACTTCTAGTAAAGCGTCGTTAAAAAGCGCATCCAACTCATCATTGTTCATGCCACTGGCAGCGACCTCAGCACGGAACGGGGCTAAAATTTCGTCATACGTCTTAGCCGGCTTTAAGTCCTTTTCTATCAAGTTTTCAATATAACCAGTCACGTCACAGCCGGCGTCCAGCGCACGCTGCCGCAAAACAGTCTCAACTTCCGGTTTCAGAGCGATTGTTAAAGTCATAAAAGGCTTTCTCCCCAACGCAATCTTAACGCAAAGACGCAAGGGCGCAAAGACGCAAAGAAATAATTTGGGTGGTTGCGGAAATAACGTCATCCGGCCCGGCGGGTTTTATCTTTGCGTCTCTGCGTCTTTGCGTTAAACTCTGCGGTCAGGAGGATTTTAGCCATGTCAGCCGTAGTTACCGCCTTTTCGCCGCCTGTTGCACGGGAAATTATTATCCACAATCCCGCCAACGGCGCGGAAGTGGGCCGTGCGCCCGTCGCCACGCCGGAAGAAGTAGCCGCCGCCGTTGAACGCGCCCGCGCCGCGCAACCCGCCTGGGCCGCGCTGTCATTTGCGGAACGCGCCCGCTACATCAGGCGCACCCGCGAGGTGATTTTGGATGAACTCAACACCATCGCGCGGCTTATTTCCGACGAAATCGGTAAGCCGGTTGCCGAAGCTTTGCTGCATGAACTATCGCCTTCGTTGGATTTAATGCAGTATTTCGCCCGCCAAACGGAGAAACTGCTCAGGCCCGAAAAGGTAGCTTTGGGGCAATATGGCTGGATGGGCCGCGCCTCGCGCATCGTCTATCATCCGGTTGGCGTAGTGGGCATTATCGCGCCCTGGAATTTCCCCTGGGCCACGCCTCTGGGCGAAATCGTGCCGGCGTTGATGGCCGGCAACGGCGTCGTCTTGAAGCCTTCGGAGCTGACGCCTCTGACGGCCCTGAAAATCGCGGAGGTCTTGCAGAAAGCCGGTTTGCCGGAAGGGTTATTTTCCGTGGTGACGGGTTACGGCGAGACGGGCGCGGCCCTGATTGCGGCGCGGCCCGACAAGATTATGTTCACGGGCAGCACCGCGACGGGCAAGAAAATCGCCGCCGCCGCCGCCGCACACCTGATTCCCATTGTTCTGGAATTGGGCGGCAAAGACCCGATGATTGTCTGCGCGGATGCCAATGTCGAGGTCGCGGCGCGGGCCGCCGTGTTTGGCGCGTTTGCCAACGCGGGCCAGGCTTGCGCGTCAGTTGAGCGTTGCTACGTCCACGAATCAATCGCGCCGCAATTTATCGAGAAAGTTGTCGCGGAGACGAAAAAGCTGCGCGTCAACACGACGCAAACCGAAGAACACGAAATCGGCGCGATGTCCAGCGAACGACAATTGGCAATCGTCGAGGCCCACGTCGCGGACGCGCACAGTCGCGGGGCCGAAATCCTCGCCGGCGGACGCCGCGCGCCCAACCTCAACGGCGCGTTTTATGAGCCGACGGTGCTCGCCAAAGTCAATCACACAATGGACATCATGCGCGACGAAACCTTTGGCCCCGTCTTGCCGATTCAGACCTTCAAAACCGAAGCGGAAGCCTTAAAACTCGCCAACGACACTATTTTCGGCTTGACTGCGATGGTTTTCACCCGCGACACCGCACGCGGCCAACGCCTGGCGCAGCAAATCATGGCCGGCACAGTGATGGTCAACGAAGTGCTTTACACGCACAGCATCGCGGCCACGCCCTGGGGTGGTTTCAAACAATCCGGCTACGGGCGCACGCACGGACGCGCCGGATTGCTGGAAATGGTCGCGCCGCAGCACGTCCACATCAACCGCGTTTCTTTCATGCCGGATTTGTGGTGGTTTAATTATTCGCGCACGGCAATTGAACTGTTTCGCGGCTTCTCGCGCCGGTTTGCCAGTGGTTCGGTGTTCCAAACTGTGCTGCTCTTACCGCAAATGCTGAAACGAATGCGCGAGAAATAACCCACGCCCGCTTGACGCCCTTGCCTGGCGAATCTACATTAGTCGTTTATGGCTACGCTCAAGATTGACAACCAGGCGACCATTACGTTGCCCAAAGATTCAGAAGCCTTTCTCAACAAGGCTTTAGAAATTATCCCGCAAGAGCATGTGCGCGGTTTGGCGTACCTGCGTTTGGTGGATGTAATTGTCGAACCGCG
>JAYVJN010000434.1:0-4231 GCA_043769325.1 Acidobacteriota bacterium | reverse complement strand
CCCCACTCCCCCGCCCTCTACTCCCCACTCCCCGCTTCCTCCCGCCGCCCCCGCATCATTCTGCGACCCCGCGCTGCCATTCCCTGACACTCACGCGCGATTCCCTGACACCCACGCGCCGTTCCGCGATGCCGCGCTATCGTTCCGCGACACCTCCGCGCCATTCCATGACGCCCCCGCGCCATTCCGTGACGCCTCCGCGCCATTCCATGACGCTCCGCTATCATTCCCTGACGCCAACGCGCCATTCCCTGACGCCAACCCAACACGCGGGGACGCCCACGCGCCGCCCGCCCTCATCTCCCCCACTCCGTTACTCCCCAACTCCCCCACTCCCTACTCCCCACTCCCCACTTCTTTCTTGCCTTTCCCCGCCCGCTGTGCTACTCGTAACGGCGTAACAGACGCAACGATTTAGCCCGTAAAGGAGACTCCCCCATGTCTCAACCGCCGCCGCAACAACCCGAAGCCGCCGCCTACCAAATCCGCCGCGTGAGCGGTTATTTAAACACGCCTTTTAACGCCGCCGCCTTTTCTCCCGACGGCAAATTCATCGCCACCGGCGCGTCTGACAACACGGTGCGCGTCTGGGACGCCGACACGGGCCAAGAGACGCTCCGACTCGAAGGGCACAGCGATTGGGTCAGGAGCGTGGCCTGGGACGCGGACGGGCGGCGCTTAGCCAGCGTTTCCCGCGATAGCGTCTGGGTCTGGGATGCGGCCACCGGCCAGGGCCAACAGGTCTTGCAAGCAACCCCCAGCTGGCAACAGCCCCTGCTCGTGGATTTCTTTACCGGCGCGGCCCCGCCCGCTATGTTCGGCGATGAAGCAATCTTCATCTCCACGCACGGCGCAACCGCCATCCAAGCCGCCACCGCCAGTTACACCAGCGCAAAAGTGATGCTCATCGGCGAAAGCAACGTCGGCAAATCCTGTCTCGCCCTGCAATTGGCCGAAAAGCGTTTTGAGGAACAGGAAACCACTCACGGGATGCGCTTTTGGCCGCTCAAGCCCGAACAGTTGGGCGAGAAAGACGTTCCCGCCGGCGCGCAACGCGAAATTATCCTCTGGGATATGGGCGGACAGGATGAATACCGCCTTGTCCACCAACTATTTTTTCGCCACACCACGCTGGCCCTCATCCTTTTTGACCCCACACGCGGACGCGCCGCTTTCGACGATGCGCGCGCCTGGAACGCCGGACTCGCCAACCAACTCAAAGACGGCGCGGTAACAAAACTACTGGTCCGCACCAAACTCGATATAAATAAGGATAGCGCGGTTGACGCCGCCGAAATTCAACGGCTCATGGCAGAATGCGGTTTTGCCGGCTATCACGAAATCAGCGCGAAAGAGCGGCTTGGTTTTGATAACGACGAAGAACTCTGCGCCACCATCGCCAAACATCTGGATTGGGACAACCTGACGCGCACCTCCCGTCCGGCCTTTTTCCAACACATCCGGGAGCGCGTCGAAACCTACCTGAAACGCGGCGACGCCGTGCTGCTCTACGAAGACCTGCGCCGCGAACTTGAAGCCGAAGGCCATAAGGATTACGACGAAGCCAGAGTCAATACCGTCGTGCGCCAACTCTGCGAACAGGGCCTCATCGCCGAAACCCGCCTGGCAACGGGCCAACGCGCCCTCGTGCTGCAAATCGGCGACGTGGAACGCTACGCCGGTTCGCTCATCCTCGCCGCCCGCGACAACCCGCGCGGCGTCCCCGCCCTCGAACAGTCCATCGTCGCCACCGCCCGCATGGAGTTTCCCAACATCAAGCCAAAGGAAAGGTTAGCCCCGCAAAATGAACGCATCGTGCTGGAATGCGTCGCGCAATTGCTCATCGAACACGGCCTCTGCCTGGAAAGCCAGGGCCTGCTCATCTTTCCTTCACTGTTCAAGGACGAACCGCCCGCCGACGAGCAAGCAGCCCTGCGCGGCGTCTCGCTCTATTACGATTTCACCGGCGCGATTGACAATATTTACGCCGCGCTAGCCACACGCCTGGCCCTGGGCAAAACCTTCGGCCCGCCGCGTTTCTGGCGCAACCGCGCCCAATATGAACTCCCCGAAAAAGGAATCTGCGGCCTCCGCAAAAAAGACACCGGCGGCGGCGTGGCGCACCTTGACCTCTATTTCAACGAAGCCACACCCAAAGGACAGCGCAACCTCTTTACCGCATATGTTGAGGAATTTTTGCGACAGGAAGGCGTGGACATCACCGAAGTCCTCGCCATGACTTGCGGCAGTTGCGCCAACCCCTTTGCCGAAGCCGATGTAAGGAAACGCCTGGCGCGCGGCAAGGTTGACATCAATTGCTCCGTCTGCGATACCGCCAACCACATCCAGGAAAGGGCGGCCCGCAACCGCGAAAACAACCCCGAACTGAGCAGCGCATTGTTCGCGCTCAAAACCCGCATCGAAATTGGCACTGAGCATTCCGTCACGGAAGTGAAAAAAGTTATGGAAGAATCAAGCAAAACCAAACCCGGCCAACTCATCCGCATCCTGCACCTTTCGGATTTACACTTCGGGGCAGACACCGACCACATCGTCGCCCTCAATACTCTCGTGCAGGATTTGGCGGATAAATCGGACGACGGCCTCGGCATCGATAGCCTTGATTACCTCGTCGTCTCCGGCGACATCACCAACCGCGCTTCTCCACACGAATTCATTCAAGCCAAAGATATGCTCTCTATTTTAATTTACAAGTTCAAACTTTCGGCTCAACGCTGCGTCATCGTCCCTGGCAACCACGACCAAAACTGGGATGTCCCCGGCCTCTACGACTGGCAACAAGAGCGCAAAGTTGATGTTAAAAAACTGAAGGACGGAAGTTTCGTCAAGAAAGAGGACATCTACCTGGTGCGAAACGAGGAAAACTACCCGCGCCGTTTCAACAACTTCGCCGCCTTTTACGACCAGCTACTGAGCCAGAAATACCCCGACAAACCCAAACATCAGGGCCTCTCGTTTCTCTTTCCCGACACCGGGCTGCAATTCATCGCCCTCAATTCCTCCTGGCTGATTGACGAGTACCATCCCGAACGCGCCGCCATCAATCCCGAAGCCCTCGCCCGCGTCCTGCTCAAAGCGCGGGAAGAAATTGAACAGGCCGTCGCGGAAAAACGCCTGGCGGAAAATGCCCCGCTGCTGCGCGTCGCCGTCTGGCATCATCCCGTCACCGGCAACGAAAAAATTGTGGACGACGCTTTCCTCGAATTGCTTCGCCAAGCCGACATAAAACTCTGTCTGCACGGCCACGTCCACGAAAACCGCACCGATTTGGTCGGTTATCTCCATCCGACGCGCCAAGTCCACCTCGCCGGGGCCGGCAGTTTCGGCGCGTTAGCCAAACACCGTCCCGAATCTACGCCCTGTCTCTACAACCTGCTGGAAATCAAACGCGACCTTTCCCGCATCCGCGTCCACACCCGCAAGCGCGACAAAGCCGGTGGAGCCTGGGAAGCCAACGCCGTCTGGCCCGGCGACAAAAAACACGAACGGCGCGGCTACTACGACATCAATCTGCGCTAAGAAATAAGCGGACTCATTAAAATATGTTACGCGGGGGTTGAGATAAACGCGCACCTTAGAGCGGTTTGTATGTGAATGTACTGAAAACCTCCACCGCAGAGTCGCAGAGGACGCAAAGATAGCGCAGAGACTCTGCGTAACCTCGGCGTTTTCTGCGGCTCTGCGGTGGAATTAGTAAACGCAACCACAAACCGCCCTAGTCTGCGAAGGCAGACTGGTTATACCAATTCAAGGTAGGATTGACGTAAAGGTCAGTACCCGAAAGCGGTAGCGACGGGGTTCGTCCCGGCCTGCAAGTTTGTTGCGTAACAACCCGCGCACTACCGTTTGCGGTACTGACCTGGCCTACGTCACTCTTATCTTGAATTGGTAGTATTTGGTTTCTCTCACCAGTCTTCCGCGTAACATGAGTTATTAAAACTGAAAGCCGCCGCCCGGTTTGGGGCGGCGGCTTTCTTTCACGAAGATTTCGGGGGAATTTATAAATCAACGTGGAAATGGTCGCCTTCGTTCAGGACTCGCCCGCCGACTTGCGCGGCGACATTGCCCAAGACCGTGCGGTTGCTGGCTGCGCTGACATCTATCGCGTTGCTGCGCAGGTGGTTGGAGATGTAGGTGCCGTTGGCGACCTGGCGTTCGATAACGCGGGTCATGGCGTTGACGGCGGCGGCGCGGCTGCCACTGTTGGCGC
>JAYVJN010000433.1:0-3074 GCA_043769325.1 Acidobacteriota bacterium | reverse complement strand
GAAACACACGGAAAAAAGCAGCCAAGTTCTGTGTTTGCTTATTTCCGCGTTTTCTGCGCCTTCCGTAGATCTAAAATTCTTTTTCTTGAAAGATATAGCATTATCGAAGAATTACGGAGCGAGTTTGATTATATGTCGGATATTGCCGGCAGCACGCCGGAGCAATACGCCTTGCGCGTGCGGACGCATCCCGGAGTCTTGCAGATTTTCGCGTCAAATTTTACAGTACAAGACCCGGAGCGAATATGAATAAACTATTAGCGTTGTTGTGTTTATTGGCAAGCTTGAGCCTTTCGGTGGCGGCGATTGATTTGAACGGGTTGGAAGCCGTCGGTGCCGCGCAGAGTTTCACGAAAGACGCTAACTCAGTAACATTTGCTTGCGCGGATGGTTCGCGGGTGCGCGTGTCGGTGCTGGCGTCGGACGTGATGCGCGTGCGCGTGGCGTTTCGGAAAGATTTTCCCGCGATTGACCATTCGTGGGCCATCGCCAAGACGGATTGGGCCGCGCCACGTTGGGAAGCGCAAGACACGCCGGCGGCTTACGTCATCTCGACTGATGAACTTGAGGCTGTCGTCAATAAAGCCCCGTTTCTCATCAGTTTCCGCGACAAACGGACGGGCCGCGTTATCAATGCGGACGAACGCCCGATGATGTCTGACGCGAACGGCGTCAAAAAAGCGCAACTCTTTGACCCCGAAAGCGGGCCGATGATTGCGTCGGCGAAGAAATTGAGCCAGGACGAGTATTTTTACGGGCTTGGCGAGAAAGCGGCGCGGCTGGAAAAGCGGCGCGGCCATTTCACCAACTGGAACTCCGACACACCCGGTTACGTCTTGGGGCGCGACCCGATTTATCAAACCATACCGTTCTATATCGGCCTCCAACGAGGCGAGGCTTACGGCCTCTTTTACGACAATAGTTATAAGAGCTACTTTGATTTAGGCCATTCGCAACAGGAATGGGCCGGCTTTGCGGCGGAAGGCGGCGAACTCAATTATTATTTCTTCTGGGGGCCATCCATCAAGAAAATCCTGGGCCGTTACACCGAACTGACGGGCCGGATGCCGCTGCCGCCCAAGTGGGCTTTGGGGCATCAGGCCAGCCGTTGGAGCTATTATCCCGACAAATTGGTGGAAGAAATCGCCGGCGAATACCGCAAGCGCGACATCCCTTTGGACGTGATGACGCTGGACATCCACTATATGCAGGGCTACCGCGTCTTTACTTGGGATAAGTCGCGCTTTCCCGACCCCAAAGCGATGAGCGAAAGGCTTGGGCGTCAAGGGATTAAGCTGGTCACAATCGTTGACCCCGGCGTCAAAAACCAACCGGCCAGCGCAGGCAAGTTTGAACCCGGCGAAGACGACGCGCGGCGCGAGTTGCGTTCGACCCGCCTGGACTATTACGTCTATAACGAAGGCGCGTCGCGTAATCATTTCCTTAAACGCCGCAACGGGCAAATCTACGTCGGGCGCGTGTGGCCCGGCGAGAGCGTCCTGGTGGACTACACCAAGCCCGAAGCGGCGCGTTGGTGGGGCGATTTGCACAAGTCTTATACCGATTTCGGTGTCGCGGGTATTTGGACGGACATGAACGAACCCGCCGATTTTATTGACCAGACCGGCGGCAACCAACGCGATGTCATCAGTTACGACGAAGGCCAGATGACACCGCACGCCAAAAACCGCAACACCTTCGCGCTCAACATGGCCCGCGCCACCTACGAAGGTTTGCAACGTCTCCAACCCGACAAACGCCCGTTCGTCATCTCTCGCGCCGGTTACGCCGGAATGCAACGCTATACTTCGATGTGGAACGGCGACACGGTTTCCTCATGGGAAAATCTCGCGCTCACCCTGCCGATGTTGCAAACGCTGGGCTTATCCGGGCAAACCTTTGTCGGCGGCGACGTGGGCGGCTTCATCGGACGCGCCGACGGCGAAATGATGGCGCGTTCTTACCAGGTCTTTTCGCTGGTGCCGTTTTGTCGCAACCACCACGAACAAAGCGGTTACGACCACGAACCCTGGCGTTTTGGCAAACAAGCGGAAGACATCATCCGCAAATACCTGAAACTGCGTTACCGCCTGATGCCTTTCATTTACAACACGATGGAAGAAGCGCACCGCACCGGAACGCCGCTTTTCCGTCCGTTGATGTTGAATTATCAAACCGACGAAAGCACCTTTAATCTCGACGACCAATTCATGGTGGGCGCGGATTTGCTGGCCGCGCCAATCCTGAAACCGGACTTGACGGCGCGTAACGCCTACCTGCCGGCGGGCCTTTGGTATGATTATTGGACAAACCGCAAATACGAAGGCGGCAAGACTTACCGCGTGGACGCGCCTTTGGAAACAATGCCGCTCTGGGTGCGCGGCGGCGCGATTCTGCCTTCCGGCCCGGAAATGAACTGGACCGGCGAAAAGGCCGTTGACCCCTTAACCTTTAGCATCTACCCCGACGCCGACGGCCAGGCCGAAACCACGCTCTACGAGGACGACGGCAGCAGCCCCAACTACCAACGCGGCGAATGGCGACGCACACAAGTCCAGGCCAACACCAAGGGCGGCGCGTGGAACATCAACCTCCCGGCCCCGCAAGGCAATTACCAGCCCAGCCCGCGCCGCTTCGTCTTTGTCCTCAAAGGCTTAACCGCCGCCAAACAAGTCACGCTGGACGGCCAAACGCTAACGCCCGCGCCCGCCGACGCCACAAACAACGGCTGGTTTACACAGGGCGGGGAAATCACCGTCCGCCTGGCCGACGACGGCAAAGCGCACCAAATCCGCGTGAAATAAGCAGGTGAGTAAAAGTTAGAGTTACGCTTTCAAGCGTGAGTTTTACGCTGCCAAGCACGCCTCAAGGCGTAACTCTGAACGCCGGAATACTTTTGCTCACTTGCTTATACACTTCAAGAAAAAGAATTTACCACAGAGACACGGAGACACAGAGGTAAATCTTTTATTTTGTTTAGTAACGTAAATTAAATAACCCAACCCACCTACAAGCTCTCTCGTTTAGAGGCGGTCTCAGACCGCCGGTGGGGTTGACTCGTAGCGGCAACGGCG
>JAYVJN010000432.1:0-3551 GCA_043769325.1 Acidobacteriota bacterium | reverse complement strand
GCCATGCCCGTCACCCAAGAGAGAAACGGGTCGCGCCAGCCGACGTATTCCGTCGGGGCGAAACGCGGAAAAAGCTGCGCGATAAAAAAGAGCGTTGTGACCATGATTAAAATCCACAACACGGAGAGAAACATCTCCAAAGGATAGCTCACGGCCAGCAGTAAATCCCGCACAATAAAGGCGCGAATACGCCGCAACAATAACAATAAAGCCTTCATGCGGGCTGCGCCTCCTCATTTTCTTCGTATTTTTCGATAACCGCCAAGAGCGTCGCGCGTTCCACTTCGAGGTCGTAAACGCGCCCGCCGTGTTGGTGGATGAGGTGGATGGCGTTGTCCAACGAATCATCGTCGGCCTGGCGCGTAAAGCTGCATTCGGCGCGTTCGCCGTGCAGCTTCAGCGAAAAATCTTCGCATTGCGCGCGCAAAAATGAGGCGGCAGCGTTGGCGGTTTCGGTTGAGGTTATCAACGTGACGCGCTCAATCGTGCGGTGACGGGCGCGTAACGCGGCGGGCGTGTCAATGGCGCGAATGACGCCACGAGTAATCACGGCGACACGCCCACAGAGCTCTTCTATTTCCGCTAAGTTGTGTGAAGTCAAGAGAATAGTAACTTCGGCCTGGGCCAGTTTGGTGATGAGTTCGCGCATCCGCGCCGCCGCCAACGGGTCAAGAGAGCGCGTCGGCTCATCCAACAAAAGCAGCGGAGGGCGCGGCAGCATGGCGCGGGCAAAAGCGACGCGCTGTTTATTGCCGGTGGAAAGTTCGCCGAAACGGGTGTTGTAATTCTCGCCTAACTCAAATTGTTCCAACAGTTCCGCGATACGCCCACGCGCCTCCGCGTCAGTGAACCCGTACAACCTGGCAAAAAATGTCAGGTTCTGCTCAACCGTGAGACGCCAGTAAAAACTGCGTTCTTCGGCGGTTGCCAAGCCCACCAAACCGCGCACTTTTTCCTCGTCGCGCACCGAATCGCAACCGAAAATAAGGGCCGTGCCGGAAGTGGGCTGCACCATTGTCGCCATGATTTTGGTGAGCGTGGTTTTGCCCGCGCCGTTGCGCCCGATGAGGCCGAAAACTTCGCCGCGCCGTATCTCCAAAGAGACGCCGCGCAGGGCTACCGTCGGCTCTTTCACCTTATGCCGCAACAGCTTACGCAAACGCAGCAACGACACGGGATAGGTCTTGCAAAGATTATCCAACGTGACGGCGGCTTGGCTGTGCACGGTCAGCGTCATAGTTTCTATATTAATGTCACACGGTTTTCGTTGGCGGTCGTGTAATGGCGGCAGCGGGGGCAAGCCACCCTTCCCAACCTGAGAGGTTACTGACGGACTTGGTGAAAACTGTCGCTGCGGTGGCCCAAACAAAATAACCAAGCCCGCTTAACTACCTGGCAGGTCAGGAAGGGTGGCTTGCCCCCGCTACTCGCTTGCACAACTTCTATCAAAAACCATTAAAGCCAATAGAATCCGCGTCCCAGCCTTTCCTTTGCTCTTGTCACAACGCGCGAAACTTATCCGTTGCTTCGACCAAAGCGGACGCGATGCCGGGTTCGGTGATGGAGTGGCCGGCGTCGGGGATAACGTGGAATTCGGCTTCGGGCCAGGCCTGGTGCAGTTCCCACGCGCTCATCATCGGGCAGACCACATCGTAACGCCCTTGCACGATAACGGAGGGAATATGGCGGATTTTATCCACATTTTCGATGAGATAATTGTCCGTCGGAAAAAACGAATTGTTGACAAAGTAATGACACTCAATCCGCGCCATCGCCAGTGCAAAACGCGGGTCGCTGAAATGTTCCTGTAAATCGCCGCTAGGGAACAACTTAGACGTGCTGCCTTCCCATACGCTCCAGGCTTGCGCCGCTGCCAAACGCGCGGTTTCGTCGTCGCCGGTCAAACGGCGATAGAAAGCGTTGAGCATATCGTGGCGTTCGTCGGGTGGGATGGCGCGTTCGTAATGTTCCCAGAAATCGGGGAAAATGGCGTGCGCGCCGGACTGGTAAAACCAGGCGATTTCCTTGGGACGGCACAGGAAGATGCCGCGCAAAACCAGGGCTTTGACGCGCTCCGGGTGCGTCTGCGCGTAGGCCAAAGCCAGCGTGCTGCCCCACGAACCACCGAACACAACCCATTTGGCAATGCCGAGTTGCGCGCGCAAAGCTTCGATGTCCGCCACTAAATGCCAGGTCGTGTTGTCTTCGAGATGCGCGTGCGGCGTGCTGCGGCCCGCGCCGCGTTGGTCAAGCAAGACGATGCGGTAAGCTTGCGGGTCGAAATACTGCCGGTAAATCGGCGCGATGCCACCGCCGGGGCCGCCGTGCAAAAAAACGACGGGCTGGCCGGCAGGGTTGCCGGCTTCCTCGTAATAAATCGTGTGGACGGGCGAAACCGCCAGCCGTCCGGTGTTATATGGTTCAAGGGGCGGATAAAGTTCTCTCATAAAGGGCATGATAACGCATTAAATCCATGAGCCGAAAGTAGCGAAAGCATTTTAAGGATTAGCAATTAAATAACCGCGCCCACGCCGGTAGGGGCCGACCTGTGTGTCTGCCCCGCTTACTCCACCCGACGGGGCAGACACACAGGTCGGCCCCTACCGGCGTGGGGTAAACTTAACTTGGCGCATATGAGGTCGGCCCCTACGAGTTGGAGCGGTTATTTAATTGGCGTTCCGTAACCGCCGCCGGTAGAATAAATCACGGAACACTGCGCCAAAAGTTCGCGTATAGTTTCTTGTGCGCGTAGGAAAAGCCGACAGGCCGCGCCGCGAAATTCAATAAAAGAGGTGTTGCGATGAATAAAGATGTGGAAAACGTGCTGCGGACGGTTGGTTTAATACTTTTAGGCTTATTCGTATTTGTGGTGGGCGTGCCGTTGGTCTTGATGGCTGCCGGATTTACGCTGGCCGTTGTGGGCAAACTCTTTGCGCTGGCGGTGTTTCTCATCAAATTGGCGGTAATCGTCGCCATCGGCTATCTGGTTTTAGTGGGCGTGCGAACCGCTTTGAAGTAAAGTTTCAGCAAAGAATAAACGAAAACGCGCGGCTTGGGGGGAACTTACCCCCGAAGCCGCGCATTTTTCATGCAGGTCAGTACCCTGAGCGGTAGCGACGGGGTGAGGCGCAACGCCTGTGGCAACCCCAGTTGAAACCCGGTCGCTACCGCTTCCGGTACTGACGTGCGCGGCGTGCGCGGTGACGGGTAATTCAACAGCGGCTTGACCGCATTTAGTTTCACGGACAAGCCCTATCTGTTATGATGGGCATCAGTGTCCCCTTTGAAGGTGAATTGAGGAGAAATTGGCCCATGAAACAAGCCCCACTTGCGCTCTTGCTGATTTGGTTGCTGCTGTTGCCTTTAGCGGCGCAAACGCCGACGCCGACGCCCACGCCGGACATCTCGCAGGATGATGTGGTGCGCATCACGACCAACCTGGTGCAAGTGGACGTTAGTGTAACCGACAAAAACGGTAAGCAAGTGACAGACCTAAAACCCGAAGATTTCGAGGTTTATGAGGACGGCAAACTCCAACCCATTACCAATTT
>JAYVJN010000431.1:0-4514 GCA_043769325.1 Acidobacteriota bacterium | reverse complement strand
GAATCCATTTGTCGGCGGCGGGATTTTCGCGGTCTTCGTCGTAAAGCTCAAGGTTTATGGTCGGATTGGCGAGTTGAAAGCCCTGCGCGTTACTCAAGGCCACGCGCACGGTTTTAATCGCGGCTTCGTCGTACATATCGTTAATGACGGGAATTAAAACCTGTTTAGTGAATTCTTGCGGGGCATACTGCAAAGCGCCGGAAACGGGTAAATAGTCACAACGCGGCGTGGCGACGGTAGGCGAACAGGGCGCGGTAGAGAAATCGTCCACTGTCGCATAACTGACTGACGCAGAGGCGTTTAAGGAACCCAGACGCACGGCGTTGAACCTGATAAAGCCACTGTTTTCATCATCCGGGTCGGGCACTAAACGCAGAGTCGGCGCGTCGTTGTCGCGGATGATGCCTTGCGCGCCCAGGCCCGGAATCAATCCATTGGCCGCCACTAAATCGAGGAAAAAATCTTCGGTGAGTTCCGGTATCGTGTCGCCGATGATTGGCACAATAACCGGCAATTCAGTCTGTGTGGGACTGAAAGTTACGCTGCCGCTACGGGCCAGATAATCGCTGCCGGCGGTGGCTGTGCCGGCGGTGATGCCGTTGCGCGTTTGGTAGTTGACGCTGACGATTGAATTGCGCGGCGAATCGAGTTTGATGGTAAAGCGGGCCTCGGTCGTGCCGCTATCGCCTTCGGTAACGAAAAGGTTAAAGAATTTGACGGAAACGCCCACCGCGCCTTCGACGATTTGCCGCGCCTCGTTGGTAATTTGGGCGCGATGGGTTTGGTTGCCGCTGAATCGCGCTGAGATAACGTAATCACCGGCGGCAAAGCTGTTAAAGCCGCCATAAACTCCGGTTGCCACGCCATTGACCAGTTCCACCGGCCCGACATACGGTAAATCCTGGCCGTTGATGCGCACATAAAACTGCGCTTTCCCGCTCAGTGGATTGCCGGCGGCGTCGCGGAAAACGGCGGTAAAAGTGACGGGTTGGCCGGCCAGCGAAATGTTGGGCGAAGTGGTCAACGCGCCAAGCGGCGGTTCAAGCAAAGTGTCCAAAGCGTTGTAAATATAGACCGCGCCCGTGTCCGGGTCGCTGACAAAGGCCCGCCCGTTGGCTGTCGCTACCGCCGTGCCGTAAGAGGTGTTGGCTGGTTGGTCGGTGGGCAAAAGCCGCGTCTGCTGTTGCCAGGCCGAGTTGGAACTGTTGGGACGGAACACATAACCCTCGCCGGGGCCTTCGGCAAACTCATGGCCCAACACAATATAGTTGGCGTCCAGCGCCACGACGGGCTGACGGTTAGGAGTGAAACTAAAGCCGGAGGAATTGGTCGAACCGGCGGCGTCCATTCGTTGGCTGTAATTCCAAACGCCATTGATGAGACGGTAAACATAGACCACAGCCTGCGCCGAAATTGGCGAAGAACTACTGTTAGCGGAACAACTTACGGCAATTGTGTCGCCGCTAGTCGCCACCGCGTTGCCGAACGCGCCGTCAAATGGATAGACTTGGGAAAGCGGGCGAAAAGTTCGCGTGAAAGCCCAGTCTGTGCCGTTGCGCGTGTAGATATTGATAAAACCGCCGGGCGAATCACGATAGTTTGGCCCGCCGACAACGAGGGTGTTGCCGCGCAGCGCGACGGAATGAGCGAAATCGGTCTGAGCGGTATCGCTAAACAGGCGCGCTTGCCGTTCCCAGACGCCGTTATTGTTGACATAAACGAAAGCCGCGCCGTTGGGTGGATTGCCGCCGGGCATGGTCACGAGTGGCCCGCCGATGGCTAAGTTGTTGCCGTCCAACGCCAAAGACCAACCGAAAGTGAATTGCTCACGAAAATCGCCGGGCGCGAGGCGCGTCTGTTGCGTCCAGATGCCGTTGGCGCGGCGAAAAAGATAAACGGCCCAACGCGGCGCGGCGAGGCCGAGGCCGCCCGAATTGACGGGTCGCGTGCTGACCGCCAAAGTGTCGCCGTCCAACGCCAGCGCGTAGCCAAAACGGTCATTGGCGGCGGCGTCCGCAACTGTTAGTTTGGCCTGTTGCGTCCAACTGTTGCCGTTGCGGACATAGACGAAAACTGCGCCGGCGTCCGCGCCCGCTTGGTCATCCAAAGGTGCGCCCACAGCTAAAGTGTCGCCGCTTGCCGCCAACGCGCGGCCCGCGTCCTGGGTGTTGGCGGGCGTGATTTTCGTTTCGGTGAAGGCTTCGGGCGCGTCCTCTTGCGGCGCGTCTGCCGCGCTTGCCGGCCAACCGCAAAACAGCGCGGCACAGGCCAAAAAAACCGCAACGATAGTTAATTTCTTGCCAAAAAAATTATGGTTCAGTGCGAATGTCAACATATATCTCCCAATTTCATGCCGATAGCGGCAACAAAAGCAAAACTTCAGTTTATAATACAAGAAATTAGTATAACCGCGCTTTTTCCGCAAACAGAGAAACAACGGGTTCACCAGGTAAGACAATCGGGCGGTATGGTTTTTCGGACAGGCAGAGAAAAAAAGACAAAATCAGAATTAAGCAGCACTACTTGACTGTTTTTTGCGCTGGCAGCGCAGAGGAAATTAGCCGGTGGTGACAACCACCGGAAACGACGCGGAAAAGGTGTCTGCGCTCCGCGAGGAGCGCGGGGACAACGATTATTCCCGCGTCCCTCGCGGGACGCCGACGCGCGGCGGCGGGCTTCTCCGGTGGTTGCGCGGACGCTCTACCACCGGCTAATTTCCGCCGTGCCTCCGGCACAAAAACACAGGTTTTATGAAACTCCAGCGAATTACCTAAAAGCAAGATTGACAACCAGGTAAACAGGTTTCGGCCTTTGACTTTTGACCTTTGACCATCGCTTAGACAAGTTTTGTTTTCCAACGGCCCCGGCGGAAGAGGATCCCGCTGGTGATAGCCATGACCGAGAAAGCCAGCGTTATCGCCCAAAAGACGCCGCGCGGGCCGAAGCCGGATTTAACTGCCAGCAGATAAGCCAGGGGAATCTCGAACAGCCAGAAAACAAAGAAGTTAATGTAGGTGGGCGTCCAGGTGTCGCCCGCGCCGTTGAAGGATTGCGTCAGCACCATGCCGTAGCCGTACATGAAGAAGCCGTAGGAGACGATGCGCAGGCAGTCCGCGCTGTATTGCAAGACTTCCGGCACGTCCGTAAAGAGGTTGACCAACGGTTTGGCAAAGAGAATAAAGATTAGCCCCATGGAACCCAAAAAGACGGCGTTGTAAAAGCCTGCTTGCCAGACCGCTTTTTCGGCGCGTTCCGGTTTGCCCGCGCCCAGCGATTGGCCCACCAGCGTGGCCGCCGCGTTGCTCAGTCCCCACGAAGGCAACATGATAAAGATAATCCAGCGAATCCCGATGGTGTAACCCGCGACGGCGTTGTCGCCAAAAGTTGCCAGAATAAGCGTCAAACCTATCCAGCTTGCCATGCCGATGAAGTTCTGCACGACAGCCGCGCCGGAAATGCGAGCCAATTGCGCCATTAGTTGTGGACGGAATTGCCAATGTTCGCGCCGCAGATTGATGCGCCCGTCCTTGCGCCAGAAGTTGGCGAAAGCGAACAGGACGCCGATAAAACGCCCGATGGTAGTGCCCAGCGCGGCCCCCGCCACGCCCAATTCGGGGAACGGCCCCAAGCCGAAAATAAAGCACGGCCCCAGCACGATGTTAATGAAATTCGCCAGCCACAAGACGCGCATCGCCACCGCCGCGTCGCCGGCCCCGCGAAAGATGGCGTTGAGCAAAAAGAGCATGATGACCGACACTTCGCCGCCCAGCATGATGCGCACATACCCGCTGCCGACGCGCAAAACCTCCGGCGACGCGCCCATCAAAGCCAGCAAACGCGGCCCGAAGATGATGCCCAACACGCTCAGAATAACGGACACCGCCAGCCCGATAAATATTACCTGCACCGCCGCCCGCGCCGCGCCGTCAGGGTTTTTTTCGCCGATGCGCCGCGCTATGACGGCGGTTGCGCCCGCGCTCAAACCCATTGCCATCGTGTAAACCACCGCCAGCAGCGATTCCGTCAGGCCCACCGTCGCCACCGCCGCCGCGCCCAATTTGCCCACCCAAAAGACATCGGCGATAACAAACAGGCTTTCCATCAACATTTCCAGCACCATCGGCACGGCCAGCAAGAAAATCGCCCGCCGCAAAGAGCCTTCGGTAAAGTCCTGTTCCGAACCGCGCACGGCTTCGCGCAGTGTGGCAATAAATGAGGGCTGAATGGCGGCGTCGGACTGTTGCATAAAAGAAACGGATAATAGCCGATAACGCCCCGCAAGTCTATGGAGAAGCCAGGCAAATTATTTGGTTGACAAACACCGACAGAAAAGTTAAACCTGTGTTGCTGCAATAACTTTTGCCTGAGCTAGGCCAGATTCCAACAATTGCCGGAGGAGTGTTTGCCCACAGAACTATACTTCGCACGGGTACAATTGGAGTATTGAGAGACGCCACAAGTCAGTACCGGAAGCGGTAGCACCCGGGTCGCAACTGAGGTGAATGGTGGCGTTA
>JAYVJN010000430.1:0-4352 GCA_043769325.1 Acidobacteriota bacterium | reverse complement strand
TCCGCGACGACGATAAACTTGCGCGAAGCTGCGGCGACCAGTTTTTCGCGCAGCAACGCGCCGCCGCCGCCTTTGACGAGTTCGAGTTTGGCGTTGAGTTCGTCCGCGCCGTCAATGCAAACGTCGAGCGTGTCGGCGTCGGCAAAGGAAATCAGCGGAATGCCCAACTCACGCGCCAGGTTTTCGGTGCGAATCGAGGTCGGGATGCCCTTGATGTTCAGCCCATTTTTGACCAGTTCGCCAAGTTTGAGAATCGTGTAGTGGACGGTGGAACCCGTGCCAAGTCCGACGAGCATTCCGTCCCGCACATATTCAACCGCCTTTTCGCCGGCCATCTGTTTTGTGTTCATCGCAATCTCCTATTTTTTCAATAACTTCTTTGCCAAATCTATGCTGAGAACGGCCCGCAGCGTGGATTGCATGGACGGGTTGCGCTGCGAGAGCGCGTCCATCGCCGACTTTTTCCAGGCCAGGTAGCGCGTCGGTTGCGACACGCGCACGGTAGCCGTCGCCAGCCCGCCGGTAAAGTAACTCATCTCGCCCACGAGGTTGCCGTCCTTCAGTTCGGCCACCTTCTCGCCGTTGATTTCGACTTCCGCCAGGCCGTTGTAGATGAGCATAATCGAATCCGCTACTTCATTCTGCACTGCCAATATATCGCCCGGTTCGGCGTCTTTCCATTCGCCAATCCGCAACAACTTCATAAACTCAAAGGGCGCGAAGCCGTAAAAAATCGTCTCGTAAACTTCCTTCTCTTCCTCGGAAAACTCGACGCCGCGCCGCTCGCGCAAAATCAGGGCGATTTGCGTCAGATTGATGGCAAGAAAGAAGATGTTCCAGTAAATAACCAACCACAAAGGCGTCGCCGGGCCGAAATAGTTGTACCCGATGCCGGCGACGCTTGCCATCACCGACAGCACGCGCAGCCAGAGAATGTCCTTCACCAAAAAGGACAAGGCAATCAACGCAAACGAAGCGTGGCCGGCCAGTTCATAACTACTCATAACTACTCGTGCGAATCAAGGACGAAACAGAAAACATTTCACCTTGCGCCGGGAGCGCGGACAGCCTTGTCCGCATGAGCGCACAAGCGCGAAAAATGGTTGCGGCACAGGCCCGTTACAATTAAAGCGGATTGTGACGTCAGTCCGGTTACTCGCCTGCGGCTCGTTGCGGACAAGCGCGTGGCGCGCTCCAGTCGTAAGCAGCTTTATTGGCCTCAAAGTGAAAGCCATTTTAGTAACTAATCGTGCCGCAACGCTTTCACGGGGTCAATGCGGGCCGCGCGCGAAGCCGGATAGAGCGCGGCGAGAATGGCAACTATAACGGCAAAAAGTATCGCGCCTAACCACAACCAGGGCGGCAACGAAAAGAAATTGATAAACGAGGCCCCTTGCGGTTTGAGAAAAAAGCGAAAGGCGAGGCTGTTGGACAGGGCTGTTAAGCCCGTCGCGGCAATGACGCCAAGCACGCCGCCGAACAAACCCAAAACCCCGGCTTCGACAAAAAATATCAGTTTAATTTCACGGTCTTCCGCGCCGATGGCCTTCATAATACCGATTTCGCGGGTGCGTTCGAGAATGGACATAATCATCGTGTTGGCGATGCCAAACGAGGCCACAAGCAGCGAGATGCCGCCCAACAACCCCAAAACAGAGTTCATTATCAGGAAAACATTGCGAATGGCGTCAATGTTGTCAATGATGGAGAAACTGCCCAAGCCCATCTCTTTCACCTTGTTACGCACATTTGTCAAAGCCGCCGGGTCGGTTACGCGCACCGTTGCCGAGACGTAACCGTCGGTTTGGTTGTCCTTCAATTCTCCGTTTTGCCGGGCCAGTTGCGCGGCGATTTCGCTCATTTCGTCGCGGTGTTCCGTGCGCCAGGCTTTGGCGGTTTGTAGCGGAAGATAAATCTCTGAGCCGCCGAAGCCGCGAAGCCGTCCGGCGGTGTTTTCCGGTTTGGCCGTGACGCCCACGATGGTGAACGATTTCGCCACCGCGACGCCCGCCGCGTCGTCCTCCAGGTCGAGAGGGATGCCCATAAAGTTAGGCATTACTTCATCTTGCTTGGCTTGCTGCTGCTTTTCATCGGGCGGCGCGAGAAAATCTAGCTGTTTGCCGATGGCGTCTTCGGGTTTGCGGAAACCGAATTCGCGTAAAGTGCGGTAATCCAAAACGGCTTCGGCGGCGTCCGGCGCGGAGAGCATCCCGCCGGCAGAAAAAGTTTTGAAGCGTTCCGCCGGATTCGGCACGATGGCCCCCGCGACACTCAACTGTTTGGCTCGCCCGTTGGCGCGTTGGTAGGCGGAAAAACTGACGTTCGGTTCAACCGCCACCACGCCGGGCAACTTTTGAATCGCGGCGATGGTTTCGTCATTCAACAACACTTGCGGCTCTTTATCGAGCGGCAAATTGCGCCCGTCGGCCCTGCCGCGCGGCGTTTCGGAAGGCGTCGGGCTGGCATTTGGTTCGGCGGTTTCCGCTTCGTCCTCACCGTCCGCTTGCGCCTCCGCCATCTGCTCCAGAGTGCGCCCGAAAACCGTAAGCTGCGTAAATAAATCGAGTTCGCGGAATCTCTCAATCGTGTTGCGCTGCAAACCGAGTCCAAATGACACCAGCGTAATGATAACCGCCACGCCGATAACTATGCCCAGCGTTGTTAAAATGGCGCGCAATTTTGCCTCGCGCAGATTGCGTAGTGCGAGTTTTAGAATATCGGCGAAATTCATGTGAAGATTTTTAACGCAAAGATGCAAAGACGCAAAGGCGGTTACAAGAAATTATCTCTGCGGAACACGCGAAACACACGGAAAATAAGAAATTACTAAATCATTGTCCATTTTTCGCGTCTTTTCGTGTGTTCCGCAGACATTTCCCTAATTGCTCAATTCAAAGCGGCGCGGCGGCGTTGCCATTGCTTGACGAGTTCGCGGATTTCATCGAAATCAGGCGCGGCGGGCGCGGCTTTGAGGTATTTTTCACCGGTTTGCACAGCCTCATCCCAGCGCGACATAGCGGCCAACAAATAGGCGCAATCGCGCAGTTCGCCATGCGCGTCGGGGTTTATGAGCAAAATGCGTTCGCCGGCGGCGATGGCGCGGGCGTGGAGTTTGCTCTGCGCGTAAACGCCTTTCAGGTTCGCCAACATCCGCGTCAGGATTTCTTTTTTCGTCACGGCCCGCAAATGTAACGGGTGCAACACTAAACGCCCATTAAAAAGCTCGTCCAACTTGTCCTGGCAATCTTCAACGGACAAAACGCGGCGGTGAAACGGGTCAACCAAGGCTGCTTCCCCGCCCCAAGATTCGCCCACGCGGACGATGAAATGGCCCGGCATTCCTACGCCTTCAGCCGGCAAACCGGTGCGCCAGGCGACTTCGAGGTAAACCACAGAAAGCGTGATGGGCAGCCCCACGCGGCGTTCGATTACACGGTTGAGAAAACTGTTGCGCGGGTCTTGATAGTTTTTCCGGTTGCCGTTAAAGCCAAGCGTATCAAAGAGATACTCGTTCAACGCCGTCACGCCGTCGGCTGTCTGCGCGACCAATTCCCGCGCTTCCTGGCCCCATTCATCCAAACGCTCAAGATACGGTTCAACGTGTAGGCCCGGTTCGTCTTCGGCGGCAATAAGCAACGCGGCCCGCGCCAAATCCAGCCGCGTTTCCTCAGCACCGACGGCTTCGGCAAAGCGTCGGCGCGCCTCCTGTTGTTGCAATATGCGACTTGACGGCATGAAAATATGAGCAATGAATGACTAATGAATAATTCATTGCTCATTTACTAGCGGAACAGGCTGTAAATGGTTTCAGCGTTGGCGTCAGCCAGGTTCGGAAATACGACCTCGGCCCCAGCGGCGCGTAATTCCTGTGGGGAGACGCTGTTAGAAACCCCGATGGCCCGCATACCGGCGTTGATCCCGGACTGAATTCCGGCTGGCGTGTCTTCGATAACGGCGCAACCGCGTGGCGGCGGCGTAGGTTTGCCGTGTTTGTGAATTACCGGAGCCACACGTTGCAAGCCAAGCAAGTAACACTCCGGCGACGGCTTGTGCGCTTTCACGTCTTCGGCACTGACGATGGCGTCGAAGGCGTCGGCAAGTCCGGCGCGTTCAAGCACATAGTCAATCTCCACGCGCCGCGCCATGCTCACCAAACCAACGCCGAACCGACGCCGCAAACCTCGGATAAAAGTTTCCACGCCGGGAAACAACGGCAACTCGCCGGAAATCATCTCGCGGTGCGCCGCCGTTTTGTGATCCATCACCTCTACTAACTTGGCTTCGTCAACGGTTTGCCGGACGCGCGCGTAAGCGTGGCGGATAAAAGCGCGGTCATCCATCCCGAAACAATC
>JAYVJN010000429.1:0-8589 GCA_043769325.1 Acidobacteriota bacterium | reverse complement strand
AGAGACGATTGAGGAGGTAACACAAAAACTGAGCAAATTCGGGTGTATCCACAAAGCAAAGGTTGCTCATTTTACCCCTTGATTGGCGAAGGTATTGATATGTGTAATTATGTTCGGAAGTATGCGGTAATTCTAAAAATTTACGAATGCCCCACAAACCCACTGATGATAGGCTTGATTGCACTTGAGTGTCAAAAACGGTCGTTTTTGGTACTTCCCTACCCTTCTTAAATTACAAGCATAAACCTGCCGTTTCCTGATGGAGAGTAAAGGCATAGCGGGGCGAAGCTGTCACCCGCAAGGGTCGAAGCATGGCGGCGAAGGCTTTCACGCCTTGACAGATTCGCGCCGCATCGTAGCATCATCAAACAAGGAAACGGCTGTTATGAGTAAATACACATTTACTCATCTACTCATTTGAGTAAAATCTCAAATACTATTCAGGAAAGCGGTTTTCTAGCAGTTCAATTAAAACTGCCGTTATATCCTTGCCCTCTAGGGCGCATCCGGCCTTAACCCGCGCATGAAGCGCGGCGGGAATGTCGGCGTTAAGCCTTTTGGCGGGCGGCTTGCCTTCGGATGGGTTCACAAAGCTATCTAAGGCGGCGATGCCTGACGTTTGCGATGTTGCCTGTTTGGATGGGCGTTTGCCCCAACTAGCTTGCGACACTGGTTTTCTTCCTGTTTTCAGATTTGCCTAAAAGCGCGGAAATCTCATCTATGAGCGCGGTTACTTCCTGCGCGGCCTGTCCCTGCGGGTCAGTTTCAAAGGCTGTAAGGCCGTTTCGCGCAGACTTGGCGTATTCCGTTCGGTTATGGATGGGGCTTTGCAGCATCGGCACATCAAAGGATGCAAGGGCTTCTTTGACTTCCGCGCCCAAAGTCGTATTAGAAAAAAGCCGGTTAATGACAAAGCGCGTCATTTGTTCCGGCTTCAAAACGGCGCATTCGTTTACGATGTCTATAATGTCCTGCGCTGCCCATACATCAAACGGCGACGGCTGAACCGGAATCAGTACCAAATCGCTGGCGGCGATAGCAGACCGGGCAAGGTCGTTGACACGCGGCGCACCGTCAATAATTACCCAATCATAGTCTTTGCTGATGGCTGGTATTTCACGGTGCAGCGTCGGCTTGGGCAAGCCAATCACGGGAAAATGCGCGGGGGTTTCCCGTGCGGCTGACCAATCAAGAGCCGAGCCTTGCGGGTCGGCGTCCACAAGCAAGATTTTCTGCCGATGCTTCAAGGCCAAAGCCGTCGCAACGTGAATGCTAAGGGTCGTTTTTCCGACGCCGCCTTTTTGATTTAGAACTGCAATAATGGGCATGAGCAAGCCTTTAGCTGAATTTACGCCGTGAGTATAACCTCATTTACTCAGATACTCAACAACACTCATTTACTCATTTGAGTATTTGAGTAAGCAAAAAATATCCGCCATTGGACAGGGTCGTTGCTGCCCATCTTGAAAACGTCCGTTTTATAGGATATGACTCCTCAATCCCCTAACTTGCCCCCTAACGGCCCCATATTTTTCCCATAATTTGTTATCCGCTAACCGTTCTTTTTCTCGTGCCTACAGGTAAGAGGTTCCTTATCTGTTAACAAATAAGCCTTAACTCTAAATGTAACACCACTTAACCCTGCCTTATTTGTTACGGGACCGGCTTATTTGTTACGGAATGGTGTATCCCTTTTATTAGCAGGAGTTTAGCGTGTAACAAATGAGGTGTTTTTTGGATGTTATTGAATATCAAATAGGCCAAAGTGACGGCGCTGTGCGTATCCTGCCATCAGGTTACAAAGAAAATGCGAAACGATATCACCAAGGTCGGCGCTTAAAAGGGCTTATTGGTAAAAAAGCCTCTTGCCAAGTCAGGAAACTTGGCAAGAGGCTTTTTTGCGGCGTGAAATGCTTAGAAAAGCACTCTGCAACCTTTCTCAAAACTTAGAGGCGACGAATAACAGAGAATGTCCAGAATTTGCGAAAAAAATTCAAAACTACCTCCCTGCCGTTGCATGATGGCGGGCAAACGCAGCCCGTTTTCTGTTTTAACAAGGTCGTCGTGCATGGGCTTGATTATATCCCATAACGTCCTTTATGACAGATAAAAAGCGGCTAGGTTAAGGGGGTTCGGGTTTCATTGTCTACATAAGTGGTGGAGTGTCTAATTGATTTTTTCTTTTTTTCAAAAATATCTGAAACGTTATGCGATTTTTTGACATATACGAATGGAACTGAAAATTGCAGCGAACCTATGACTGGCAGTTACTTGAGTAACTTGCAACATCACAAGTGCAATATGGTTGCTCTGCAACAACGCAACGCAAACTTTTTACAGTGAAATGTATATGAACAAAATAACCGTACTCAGAATAAAAGTTATTGCCGTATTGTTTACCTTCTCGCTGCTTAACAGTGGATGTGTAAGCCTAAAGGAAATCCGAGCCTTTGCCACAACTGCTGGGGACGTGGGCGAGAAGTTCCCTGGTCTTGCTAGAGATCTCTATGATTCTTGTATGAGCCAACAACGCTACATTGTCGCCCAAAAAAACGATTTCAGGGTTGACCAATTTGCTGACCTCAATGACGATACTAACCCTCTGATGTCTGATGGATTGCAGATATGTAAGTTATACAAAGATGAGCAGGATAGGTTAATCAAAGCTAATGGTACGCTTGTAGGTTACATGAAAAGCATGGGTGACTTAGCTGCTGATGACCTCACAAACTATGACAAAAGTATTGAAGGTTTCGGTAGCGCATTGACTGGTGCAAAACTGCTTTCTGTCAATGAATCTAACGCTGTCACAAAACTAGCTGGGGTTCTAAGTCATCTCGTCACTGAAGGCTACCGACGTAAGAAACTCCGTAATGTGATAAAGGACACCGATCCTGATATCCAAATTATTGCTGAGGCCCTCAGCAGGATTGTTGCTATGAACTATGTGCAGCAATTAGAGAATGAGCGAGAAGCAATGAAAAACTACTACCGTAAGTTGGCAAGAGAAAGCGTTGAATTCAATAAAACTCTCGTCAAAAACGCCCAGGGTGCGGAAGGCGTAAGTAACCCAGCCCCACTTGATGATATTAAAACTAAATATGAGGCCAAAAATGCGGCAATTAATTTGAAAATAGCTGGCGCAAAAGCTTACTCACAAATTCTGATTAATGTAGAAAAAGCCCATCGGGAGTTAGCAAATCACGCGGACGACCTAAATTCCCAAAGTACACTGATTATTGCCCTATCGTATGCTAAAACGATACAAGGGCTTGCCGCTGACTTCCGCAAAGCATTCTAGCAGTTAAGGAGAAATGACAATGCCAAAATTAACATCTGCACAAGCCTTTTCCCTCGCTCAAGAATTTCATGATATAGCGGTTGAATTAGGTAATTTCCGGTTCAACAACTGGGAGAACCTGACAACTTTGCAAAGAAGGCGTCTTGAAGACCTACAGTTTGATGTTCTAAATGATTCATCAAAACTCAATGCTTTATCAATCTCACTCGCAGTTAATGATTTGCAAGGCACAATTGATAATATAACCAATGCAACAACAACAATGAAAAACACGATCAGAACCTTGCAGAATATTAATCGTGCTATCAAAATTGCAACAGCGGCTGTGACTTTAGGGGCGGCAATTATTTCAATGAACCCGACAGCAATTGGAACCGCCATCGCCAGTGCAATCAATGCGTAGGTGTAAATAAGGTTACGCATGTTTTTATTAGACAAAATAACTCTTCTGTCTAATAGCGCGACGGGCGGGCCGTGTGTTTGCTTCACTTTAGCGGCGCTCTCCAGCTTCAAAAATTCACTGTAATGTCTAGTTGGACAATTTCGCCAGGAAAGGCGTGAGTCAAACCTCTCGCCTTTCCTGCGTTTAGCCGCGCTAATGCGCCTCTGCCGCATGGCCGTCTGCGGCTTCCTGAATGTGCCGGTGCAAGATGAAATCGGCGGCGCGTTGGGCGGCGCTGGCCGCCGTCACCACCAGGCGCGAGTCGCCTTGGAGGACACCGAGCCAACCCTTCAGATACGCCGCTGAGTTGCCGAGCGTGCTGACGATGCCCGCTTCGGCGCACAGAAACGCGCTCCCCATTTCGGCAATCAACTCCTCGCGGGAATAATCCGGCGAACCAAATTGCGCCAGTTGCGTGCCGGCCACACCGGGGCGGTTAAGCCTGGATTCGTGGCCGGTGGCGTGGGTCAATTCGTGGAAAGCTACCGCGTAGTAGTTATCTGCCCGGTCGAAGGTTTCCGGGCGCGGCAAATTCACATAATCCCTGCACGGCGCATAATACGCGCTTTGCTGGTGGTGATATATCGCCGGGCGTTGGGGCATCGCCGCAATTATGGCAGCGGCCTGTTCCAACGGCGTGAAGGGATTAACGACCTCCGGTTGGGGCAAATGACGCTCCAAGCCTTCGGTCTGCTCCGCATTGAAAACGCAGTAGTAGCGTAGTAAGGGCGGGCGGCGTTTCGTGTCGGCGCTGCCAGTATCTCCGGCATCCGCCTCGGTGGGCTTATCGAAGAATTTCCAAAAGACCACCAACTCGCTTTTCGCGCCCTTCTTGATGTGGCCGCCAAGCTGTTTGGCCTGGTTGAAGGTCAACCAGTAGGGCGAGGCAAAACGGTTCATGCTCAACAAGAGCAGGTTAATACCACGATAGGGCTTGCCGCTGACCAGATTACGCGGCAACTCGCCGCCGCTCCAGGTCTGCCGCCAGGGGGCGGTGCCTTCCGCCAGAAGCGCTATGACCTTCTCGGTCACCAGGGTGTAAACATCGCTTTTCATCAGGCGTTCACCTCCTTCGTGTCGAGCATGGCAGATAGAGCGCGGGTGGTGCGAAACGCGGCCCGGCAGAGGTCGTCCAGGGCTTCCCAATCAAGGTCGTGCAGATTCTCCACGCGGTTTAAGACGCGGGAAACGTGCCCAGCCTCGCGGAGTAGGGCCGCCAATTCGGCGCGGCTGATGGTGATAGTGTCGGGGCCGGTTAAGTGCCCAGGGTTGATTGTCGCCCGGCCAATTGTCTCAGACCGGGACACCGTGATAGTGTTACTCATCTTCTGTTTCCTTTCTTACGTTGAAGGGTTGAAGGAAAGGCCAGGCAGCGCTCGAACGCTGACCTGGCCCTTTGCTTTAGGCGGCAAGTTGTTGCTTGTGTGCCGCGTCTTTTTGTCTTTCAGCGGCGACCATGACGTGCAAACCGGCAGCGGCGGCGAGGTGTTTACAGGCGTAACCCTGCTGGCCGCCTTTGCATTCACAAGCGCCGTAGCGTTTGCCGTGGCGGACAAAGAAATTGACGTAGTACTGCGCCCCGGTTTCGCGGTTAGTGACGCGATACTGGCGGTAGAGTTTGGTGCGTTGGACGTAGAGGCGGCCAGCTTTGGCCCGCGCGATAGCCCGTTCGAGTTGGGCGACGGAACGTAATTCGATCATCGGATGTGTCCTCCAAAGAGTTGAAATTTGCGAACACACCGGAACAGTCTTTTCTAAAACTTATTGGTTGCAACAGAGACCCGTTGAGAGAAACGCGCGTGTTGTGGTTTAGCTAGGAAAAGCGTCGGGAAAACGAAACTCTGCCAGGTGTGTTCTCAAGGTTAAGTTGAGCTAGAACACACTGATACAGTCTTTTCTAAAACCCATTGGGTGCAACAGAGGCTGGTAACAGAAACCCGGTCCTATCGTTGCCACAGGTGGGCACAGAAAATGAGAGCGAGATTGGAAGTGTAATGCCTCATGGGGGCTGTTGCTTCGTGAGGACCTGGTTGGCCTGATTGTGCTGACCTGATAACCTTATGTTACTATTCCATGTTTTTGACGCTTAATTTTGTCCGGCCAGATTTTTAGAGATTTCCTGTAGTTGTATGAAACGCAACAAGATAACGCTCTCACAGCTTGAAACCTTTCTCTACCGGGCGGCGGACATTTTGCGCGGGAAGATGGACGCCTCCGAGTTCAAAGAGTTCATCTTTGGAATGCTGTTCATCAAGCGTATGTCAGACGAGTTTGAGCGCGAGCGTGAGCGACTCCGAACCAAGACCTACGCTCACCTTGCGCCTGCCGACCTGACCAACATACTGGAAGATAAAAACTCCTTTGGTTCGACCTTCTTCGTCCCGCCGGTGGCGCGGTGGAATGAGTCCTACACCAACGACAAAGGCGAACTGGTTCCGGCCCTCAAGGATGCCAAGCAAAACATCGGCGAACGCCTCAATATCGCCATCGCGGCCATCGAAGAAACCAATGCGCCGTTGCTTGATGGCGTGCTGAAAAACAACATCAATTTCAACGCGGAGAAGGGCAAGACCAAGATACCCAACGAGCGTTGGCGAAGTTTGCTCGACCACTTCAACAGCCCCGATTTCGTTTTGGTCAACGACAATTTCGAGTTTCCCGATTTGCTGGGCGCGGCTTACGAATACCTGATCAAGATGTTTGCCGACAGCGCGGGCAAGAAGGGCGGCGAATTTTACACGCCTTCTGAAGTGGTGCAGCTTTTGGTGCGGATTTTGAAGCCGCAGGAGCGGATGTCCGTCTATGACCCTACGGTCGGTTCCGGCGGTATGTTGATTCAGTCAGTGCAATATGTTGAGGACGCGGGGCAGAATCCCTACAGCGTGGAGCTTTACGGGCAGGAATCAAGCGGCACGGTATGGGCGATTTGCAAGATGAACATGATTTTGCACAACATCCCCGGCGCTCATCTGGAAAACGACGACACGCTGGCGAATCCTTTGCACGTTCATCTGGGCCGTTTGCGCCATTTTGACCGCGTGCTGGCGAATCCGCCGTTTTCGCAGAACTACCTCAAGGCGGACATGAAGTTCCCCAACCGTTTCGGCTACGGCTGGACCCCGGAAACGGGTAAAAAGGCGGATTTGATGTTTGTGCAACATATGGTTGCCAGCCTTAACCGCGATGGAATGATGGCGACGATAATGCCGCACGGCGTTCTGTTTCGCGGCGGGCAGGAGAAGATCATCCGGCAAGGGATGGTGGACGACAACATAATTGAAGCCATCATCAGCCTGCCGCCGGGCCTCTTTTACGGCACGGGTATCCCGGCCTGCGTCTTGGTCATCAACAAAAACAAGCCCGACGCTCTGCGCGACCAGATTCTTTTTATCAACGCTGACCGCGAATATGCTGAAGGCAAGAACCAGAACAAACTGCGCCCTGAAGACATCGAAAAGATTGACTATGTTTTCACCGACAAGCGGGAGTTGCCCAAGTATTCGCGGCTGGTAAACACAAGTGAAATCGCCGGCCACGATTACAATTTGAACATTCGACGCTATGTGGACAACACGCCCGAACCGGAACCCGAAGACGTGCGGGCGCATCTTTTGGGCGGCGTGCCGGTGGGAGAGGTGAAGAGCTACGCGCCGGTTTTCCAGCGATTTCAGTTTACGGTTGCCGCCATTTTTGCGCCGCGTGCGGCGGGTTATCTGAATTTTGCGGCGGCGGTGGGTGAAAAGTCCGCGCTCAAAGCGTTGGTCGAGGCCGACGCGGGCGTGCAGGCGGTCAGCGCACAGATGCGCGAACGGCTGGCGGTTTGGTGGGAAGTGGCGCGGGAAGATTTTGCGCGGCTGGAAGGCAACAACATCCTGGCGGCGGTGCGCGCCGAACTGTTGGCGACCATCAAGCGCGAGTTGTTGCCCATCGGCGTCTTGGACGAATTTCAGACGGCGGGCGTGTTCGTCAACTGGTGGCAGACCATCCGTTACGACCTGAAAACTATCGTCAGCACGGGCTGGAACGCCAGCCTGATACCGGACAGCTATCTGCTGGATGAGTTTTTCCAAAACGAAGTCCGCGCTCTGGAAGAAATTGAGGCGCAAACGGGCGAAGCCGAAGCACAGTTGAGCGAAGCCCTGGAAGCGGTGGAATACGAAGCGGGCGAAGATGAGGAAGTCACGGGCAAACTGCTCAAGGACTATCTGAAAACCAATATCCGCGACCTGAAACACGAGATGCAGACCGCCGCCGTTGAAGCCCGCACGCAGTTTCAGGGGCAGCTTGACGCCATTCTCGACGCCGAGAAGCGGGTTGCCGCGTTGAAGTTGGAAAGCAAACGGCAACAACGCGCCCTGGAGCGCAAGTTACGGTTCAAGCGCGACGGCATCGCCGACGAACGCGAAGAATGGGACGCGTTGCTGGCGCAGAACGAACGCGAAGCCGAAGCCCTGAACAACACGCCGGCGGGCGACGCAAAAGCGGCCCGCGAACGCGATAACCGGCGCGAGGCCCTGGCGCGTGACCGCGAAACCCTGCGCGGCAAACTGGCTGAATTAGAGACGGAACTCGCGGCCATCGGCGGCATGATAACGCCCGACGAAGCGCGGCAACTCATCCTGCGGAAACTCTACGACGCCATCGCCCGCGAACTCACGCGCTATCTCAACGCCGAAAAACGCGCCCTGCTTGGCGTTCTCGAAAAACTCTGGGACAAATACGCGGTTTCCGCGCAGACAATCGAACACGAACGCGCCGCCACGATGCGCGAACTCAATAACTTCTTAACCCGCTTGGGCTACCTGACTGAAGCACAAGCAGCGGTAAAGGCATGAAGGACAATAAC
>JAYVJN010000428.1:0-10792 GCA_043769325.1 Acidobacteriota bacterium | reverse complement strand
CTGGCGACCCCGCCGGTAAGTCATTGGCGCAGACAGGACGGCGGCGGCGGTTCGCGCCTGTGTTAGCGCAACGCGGCTTCTTACTGCCTGCTGCCTGCTGCTGGCTGCCTGCTGCCGCGTTGCGGCCTTTTTCACTGACCATTGATTTAATCTGTGTTATCCGTGTACTCTGTGGTTAGTTCTTTTTCTTGAAGCGTATAGTCTATGAAAATCAACATTTTAGGCGGCGGGCCGGCAGGTTTATACGCCGCGCTTTTGCTGAAACAACAGAATCCGGCGCATGAAATTCTTTTGCTTGAGCGCGACGGGCCGGAGGACACATTTGGCTGGGGCATCGTCTTTTCCGACCAGACTTTCTCTTACCTGGCGACCCGCGACCAACCCTCTTACGAGAAAATAATCAACAGTTGCCAGATTTGGGACAATGTTGACATCATTCATCGCGGGCAAAAAATCACAGTGCGCGGCAATGGTTTTTCCGGCGTCTCGCGGTTAGAGTTTCTCAAAATCCTACGCTCGCGCTGCCGCGAACTTGGCGTCGGGATGCGCTTTCACACGCCTGTCAACGACATTTCTGCTTACCGTGACGCCGATTTACTGATTGGCGCGGACGGCGCAAATAGCCTCGTCAGACAAACTTACGCGGAATTCTTTGGCCCGTCGGTAGATGTGCGCCGCAACAAATATATCTGGCTCGGCACACGCCAACTATTTCATGGGCTAACGCTGATTTTCCGCGCCAATGACGCCGGGGCCTTTGCCGCGCACAGCTATAAATTTTCCTCAACGCATAGCACTTTTATCGTCGAATGCAGCGAAGAAACCTGGCGGCGGGCCGGCCTGGATACGCTTGGCGAAGCCGCAACACGCGCTTATTTAGCTCAAGTATTTTCTGAAGATTTACAAGATAGCGAACTGCTAACAAACAGCTTCGTCAAATGGCTTAACTTTCCCATCGTCAAAAATGAGCGTTGGACACACGAAAATGTCGTGCTCTTAGGCGATGCTCTCCACACCGCGCATTTCTCCATCGGTTCTGGCACGAAGCTGGCTCTGGACGACGCTATCGCTCTGGCTGACAGTATCGGGCGCACGGATTCCATCGCCGCCGCCTTGCGTGATTTCGAGCAAACGCGCCGGCCTCGCGTGGAAAGTTATCAAGCCGCCGCCGAGTCCAGTTTATTGATGTTCGAGAATATGGCTGAGGAAATGAAACTCGCGCCGGTTGAGTTCGCTTACAAAATGATGACCCGCAGCAACAAAGTCACTTACGAAAAGCTCAAACAGCGCGACCCGCAATTCATTGCCCAATATGACGCCTGGCGTTTGTCCGGCAACTGAAATTCTTAAACGATGTATCATCCCGCGCAACCAATCCGCCATGAATTGACGCCAACCGCCTGGCCGACAGCGCAACAAGCCGCCGACTCGCTGCTTTTTTCGCCCATAAAACTCGGCCCGACGCGGCTGGAAACGCGGACTTGGGTGCCGGCGATGGTGCCCTGGCGGGCGACGGACGAAGGGTTTGTGACGCCCGAAGTTTTGGCCTGGTACGAACGCTTTGCGCGTGGGCGTCCGGGCGCGTTGGTGGTTGAGGCGACAGGCGTGCGTGATGTGCCATCCGGCCCTTTGCTCAGAATCGGGCATGACAGATTTTTGCCGGGCCTCCGCGAGTTGGTCAAAATTGTGCGTCGGGCCAGCGAAGGGCATACGCGGCTATTTATCCAAATTATTGATTTTCTTGCGGTTAAGCGTCGCCCGGAAAGCGAAAAATACTTTGTGCGGTTTTTAGTTGTCACAGATTCGCACCGCCGCGCTTTGGTTTCCGCGACTAACAACGAAGCCTGGCAAACCGCGCCGGAAGCGGAAATCCGCGCCTTTTTATTGAATGCGCCGGACGCGCTGCATGAATCGGTTTTGGACGAACGCGAGTTGGAAGCGTTGCGGTTTGGCTATCGTGAAAGCGTTAACGACACGCATTTGCCGCACGTCGCAGAGTTGCCACAGGTTTTACCGGAGATTTTCGCGGCGGCGGCGGCGCGCGCGCGTGAGGCCGGTTTTGACGGCGTGGAGTTGCATTTCGCCCACGCCTACACGATGGCCTCATTTTTGAGCCGCCACAACACGCGCAACGATGGTTACGGCGGTTCGCTGGCAAATCGCGCCCGTCTGCCCTTGGAAGTTTACCAGGCTGTACGCGCAAGTGTGGGCCTGGATTACACCGTCGGCGCGCGTTTTTTGGGCGATGAAGTTATCGCCGGCGGCAACCGTATTGACGATGCGGTTTATTTCGGCGAAGCGTTTGCCCGCGCCGGTTTCGATTTTCTTTCCGTCTCAAAAGGCGGCAAATTCGAGGACGCCAAACAGCCGAAAGTGGGCCACGCGGTCTATCCTTACACCGGCGAAAGCGGTTTTGAATGTATGCCCCCGTTTTTGTCGGACGAACGCGGCCCTTTCGGACGCAACGCGCCTCTGGCCGCAGCCATCAAGCAAGCCGTCAACTCTGCGGGGTTTGCCACGCCGATTGTCACGGCGGGCGGCATCGCAACATTTGAGTTGGCGGAAAATATTCTGCAAACAGGCCAGGCCGACATCATCGGCGCGGCGCGTCAATCGCTGGCCGACCCCGATTGGTTTCTGAAAGTCCACATGGGACACGGCGCGGAGGTTCGCCGTTGCAATTACACAAATTACTGCGAAGCCCTTGACCAGATGCACAAACAAGTAACGTGCAAACTGTGGGACAGACAAGAGTTAGACGAACCGAATGTTGCTTTAAGCCACGACGGGCGGCGGCGTCTGGTCGCGCCTCCTTGGGGTGGCGATTAAGAAAGTTATGAGTTTCGCCTTTAGGCGGCAGCCGTTACCGCCTAAAGGCGAAACTCATAACGCTTGAAATAATATGTCAGATGAATTGCTTTACGAGGTGCGCGAAGGCGTTGCCACACTTACCTTCAACCGGCCCGAAGTGCTGAACGCGCTGACGTTTGAGGTTTACGCGCAGTTGCGTGAGCTATTCGTCGAACTGCGGCGCGACGACGCGGTAAAAGTGGTCATACTAACCGGCGCGGGCCAGGCGTTTTGCGCCGGCGGCGACGTGCATAAAATTATCGGCGCGTTGCTGGAAAAGGATGTCCGCGACCACTTGGAGTTTGCGCGAATGACGGGCGCAGTGGTGGAGAATATGCGAAACCTGGATAAACCAATTATCGCGGCGGTCAACGGAATGGCGGCGGGCGCGGGTTCGGTGCTGGCTTTGGCGTCCGATTTGCGTTTGTTGTCCACGACGGCGCGTTTCGCTTTTCTCTTTACGAAAGTTGGACTTACCGGCGCGGACATGGGCGCGGCCTATCTTCTGCCGCGTATCGTCGGCACGGGCCGCGCGTTGGAATTGTTGATGTTTGGCGACACGATTGACGCCGTAACCGCCGAACGCTACGGCCTGGCGAATCGCGTAGTGCCGCCCGATGAATTGCTTCCGACGGCGCAGGAATGGGCCGCGCGTCTCGCAGCCGGGCCGTCGTTGGCGTTGAGTTTAACGAAAAAAATGGTCAACAACGAGTGGAATATGGATTTAGCCTCGGCCATCGAAGCCGAAGCGCAAGCCCAAGCTCTGCTACTGATGGGCGACGACCACCGCCGCTTTTACGAAGCGTTTCAGAAGAAAGAGAAACCGAAATTTACCGGAAGATAAGAAATTATCTGCGGAACACGCGGAAATAAGAAAAACAAGCCATAGACAGGCGAAGATACGCCGAAAATCTGCGGCCAAAAAAGTCATGGATTGCTTTTTTCCGCGTGTTCCGTGTGTTCCGCAGACTTTATTTCGCGGCAACTGCCTGAGTTGATTGAAGAAAACCGAGAAATTCGCCTTCGTTGCGCGTCAGTCCGGGAAAAGTCTTGAGCGGCTGGCCGTCACCGTTAAGAAGCGCGTAGTAGGGCAGGGCCACCGTGCCAAAGCGTTCTTGTTGCATGGCTTGTTGTTTTTCGTAGAGTTCGCCGTCGCCGTCGGTGTAGAGGCGCAGCCGGACAAATTTCGCCATCTCGGTTTTGACCGCCGGACGCGGGAACATATTGGCTTCCATCCAACGACAATTGGTGCAAGTGTAGCCCGTAAAGTCAATAAAAATCGGCTTATTTTCAGCTTTGGCCTGTTTCAAAGCGGCCTCGTAATTATTGGTTATCCAAGTCAGTTCGCCGTTCGCGGTAGTGCCGTTGGAAGTGGCGGCGACGGCTTCTTCGGCCATCGGCGGCAGCAATGCTTCGAGTTCGCCCAGACGTTTGCCGAACATACCTGGCAGCATATAAAAGGTCAGGGCAAAGGCCAACAGCGCGGAAATCAAGCGCACAACGCCGATGCGTGGCGCAGTATCACTATCGTGAGTCATCTGGAATTTGCCCAGCAAATAAAGCCCGATTAAGAGTGAAACCGCTATCCAACAGGCCACTAAAACCTCTCGTGTGAAGATGCCCCAACGCCAGACTAAATCCGCGTTTGACAAGAATTTTAAGGCTGCTGCTACTTCTAACAACCCCATTACAACCTTGACGGAATTGAGCCAGCCGCCGGCGCGCGGCAATTGTGTCATCAACTGCGGGGCCAACGCCAGGATAAAAAACGGCAAGGCGAAAACGGTGGAAAAAGCCAGCATTCCGATGATTGGATAGAGTATTTGCCCATTGGCGGCGGCGACCAAAACCGTCCCGACAAACGGCGCGGTGCAGGTGAAAGAGGTGAGCGAGAAAGTCAGCCCCATCAACAATAAACCGATGATGCGGCCGGTTGATTTATTGCTTGAAACGGAGTCCAGTTTGCTCAGGATGCTGGACGGAACCTGCAAATTTATCGCGCCAAACAACGATAGCGCGAAGGCGAGAAAAATCGCCATGATGAGCAGATTTATCCAGGGATTTGTGGCAAAGCCTTGGATGCCAGCCGCGCCAAAGAGTACCGCCAACAAAACGCCCAACGCGGTAAATGTCAAAATGATGCCGAGCGCGTAAATCACGGCGTCACGGATGGCCTGCGCGCGGCTGCCGGCGGCGTGGTTAGTGAAATATGAAACCGTTATGGGAATCATGGGAAAGACGCACGGGGTCAGTAAAGATAACGCGCCAAAGAACATCGCGGCCCAAATAAAAGACCAAATCGAGCCGTTAGGGTTTAGGCCGCCATTTGTCGTTGCCGGATTGTTTGTCGTCATTGCGTTGGCAATGGGCGGCGTGGGGGGCGTTTCTTGCGTTAGCGCAATAGCTTCCGGCGTGGGCGTGGGCGTAACCGTCGGCGACGCGCCAGGCGACGGCGTGACCGAAGGCGTGGGCGAACCTTTTGGTGTCGGAGTGGGCGAGACGGTTGGTGTCGGTGATGCTTTTGGGCTTGGTGTCGGCGTCGCTACCGCGCCAGCTAAGACATTGACCGCAAAGGCCAGTTTCTCGGTTTTGGGAGGTAAGCAGGTGGTCTCGTTACAGACCTGAAAACGCACGCTAATCTCGCCGTTGGCTGCGCCGGGCGTCGCGTCTTTATTGACGCTGACGGGAACCGTAAAGGCCGCGCTACCGGAATAAGTTTCAGTGTTGATGCCGAAATTCTCATCCATTTTCACCGTCGGGCGCGGCCCCGCGATGTTGCCAGCCAATTTGAACGGCCCGCCGCCGACAGTTATCGTCGTGCGGATAGGCCCGCCGGCCCCTTGCGTGATGGAATACATATGCCAATCGCCGCTGATGCTGGCCGCGAGTTGCGCCGTGAATTTGTCGCCCGCCTTGACCTCTTTGGCGTTGGTTTTCAGAGACCAACTGACCGGACTCTGGGCGAAACCGGCGAGGGCTAAAAGTTGTATGGACAGTAAAAATATAAAAATTCGCGTTTTTCTCAACATTCTGAACGACTCCCCAAGAAACCCCCAAAATAACGCTTTGCGCGCCGCTTGGCGATTAAGCGTTAATTACAATTGAAATGGGTCTATTAAAATCACATCTTCATCATCTGCCGATGGTCCGTAAGAGGCAGGGACCGGAACATCTAAAAGCCGTAAATACAAACCAAGCTGTGAACGATGATGAACTAAATGATTCATACAAAACAGTCTGGCTACTTGTTTTTTAGGTAGCGTAAAGAGAACATCATCACCGTAAGTCATTGACCATGCTTGTGTAAATACCTCGTCTTGGGCGTTTGCTAAAGACTTTTTTGCATTTGACAGCAGGTTGTCAAAATAGGTTAACAGTTCTTCTTTTGAGTTTATGACTTTAGGCGCAAAGCCAATGAAATTCAACTGGTCATTTTCTATGCACTCCGTCCACCAAGCAATTATCTCAGCAATATGAATCGCCAACCGTCCCAAAGTTTCTGATTTCTCTGCCGGTTTATATTCGAGTTTGTCGAATGGAACGCTGTCCAAGAAACGCCTGGTTACGGCTGCTTCTAATGTTAATTCTTGTAATAATTCTTGCCCTATTGTCATTGTTGAACTTTGCCGCCTATGTCTATTTGTAGTAGTCGCGTGGCGACTCACGACGCGCAAACGGCACTGTTAGATGCCGTCAAGAGGAGCTTTTATTCCACAGCAGCGAAACTTGTCGAAAACGAAGCGCGTCACGATTGGAGCGCGCCACGCGCTTGTCCGCAACGAGCCGCAAGGCGAGTAACGCCTGTGCGTAAACAAACCAGGTTGAAGGAAACGCGCCTCTTGCGTTGCGGTTTTTCGCGCTTTGCGCTCATGCGGACAGGGCTGTCCGCGCTCCAATCGTAAGCATTTACTTTGCCGTCAAGGGCGTTAGTTTGGCGTTGACCAAAAGCTGATTCAGGGCTGGCAACTCGTTTTTGACCGTTTGCCAACGCGCCAAAAGCTGTGTGAGTTGGGCTTGTGCCTCGCGCACGGCGTTCGTGGCTTGCGTTGTGGGTGTGGCGTCGGCTTCTTGTAAAAGGTCGAGCAAGCTTGTAAACGCTCCGTTGAAACGATTTAAGCTAGGCGGCGGGGTTACGCCGGGCGTCGGGCGCACGCCGCCGCCGTCAACTTCGCCCAGTTTCTTCTCAAACGCAGCTAACGCTTCGGCGACTGCTCCCGTCGCTTTCAAGGCTTTGATTTGTTCGCGTAACTGCTTGATTTCACTGAGCGCGGCGTAACTTTGGTTAATGCCCTGATAGGCTTGCCAGGATAAATCGAACTGCTGCTGCAAGCCGGCGGCGGGCGTGACGACGCGCGGATCCATGCGGACGTTGAGCAGTTGCGTGTAGGTCTTGCCGTTGACCGTTAATTTCAAGGTATAAATGCCGGAAACTACCGCCGGGCCGTGCGGTTCGCTGGGCGTGTCGCGGTAATTAGCGGAAATCGGGTAGGCGCGCGGCACGCCCGACGGGTTCGGATAGCGCAAATCCCAGACGAAACGCTGCATTCCGGCGGCGTTGGGCAAAATTCGCGGCGGGCGCACCCAATAAGCCGGAATCTGGTTCTCTTTAGCAGCAAATTCTTCGGGTTTGTCGTCGCTGGCGAAACGGCGCACGAGTCCGTTTTTGGCGTCGTAAATTTCCAAGACGGCGGGCGACGACGAGGTGTTTTTCAGGTAGTAATTGATTATCGCGCCGTCGGGTGGGTTTTGCCCGGCGGGTTCTTCGGGCGGTAAAGGCGTGTCGGTGTTGGCGTTACGACGGGCGCGGGTTGCCAATTGAGGTTTGAAAAGATGCGCGTCAGTGTTGCGGATGGGTTCGGTTAGTTGGCGCAGAGGCGTGATGTCGTCGAGAATCCAGAAGCCGCGCCCGTGCGTGCCGACTACGATGTCATCGTCGTGGATGACCAAATCGCGGATGGACGTGGCCGGCATATTCAGACGCAAAGGCTGCCAATCGTCGCCGTCGTTGAATGAAACGTAAACCGCGCGTTCCGAACCGGCGAAGAGTAAACCTTTGCGCTGCGGGTCTTCGCGCACGACGTTTATCGGGTCTTCGGGCAAGCCTTTGATGATTTCCGTCCAGGTCTTGCCGCCGTCGCGTGTGCGGTAAATGTGTGGACGGTAATCGTTTAGGCGTATTTGATTGATAGCGGCATATGCGGTGTTGTCGTCGGAATGTCCGGCGTCAAGGAGCGAAACTTTGCTCCACGAGGTCAAAGCGGGCGGCGTAACGTTAGCCCACGTTTTGCCGCCATCGCGGGTGATGTGAATTAAGCCGTCATCCGTGCCGGCCCAAATTGTGTTGAGATTTTTCTGCGACGGCGCGACGGTGTAAATCACGCCCCGACGCGGCATCGTCGCCATTGAGGGGTCGCGGTAAATGCCGATGCTTTCAGAGATGTCGTATTTTTCGCGGGTTAAATCGGGGCTAATCACGTCCCAACTCTGCCCGCCGTTTAGCGTTTTGAACAATACGTTACCGGCAAAGTAGAGTGTTTTGTTGTCCACCGGCGAAAACAGCACCGGCGCGGTGCGGATGAAGCGGTATTTGCCGGAACGCACGGCTTCGGGCGCGATGTTTTGCGCTTGTCCGGTGCGTTTATCAAAGCGTGTGATTTTGCCGCCGTAGATGATATTCGGGTCGAGCGGGTCGGCGGCGACATAGCCGTATTCCTCCACTCCTACGGTGCGCCAATCGCGGAAAGTAATCGCGCCGTTGTCGCCGCGACTCTTGACACCCGCCGAGCCGCTCTCCTGTTGTCCGCCGTAAACCCAATAAGGCCACTGATTATCAGTACTGACATGGTAAAACTGCGCCGTCGGCTGATTGTACCAACTGCTCCAAGTTGCGCCGCCGTTGAGCGTAACGACCGCGCCCTGGTCGCTGGCGTTGAGTATGATGTCGGGGTTGTCTGGGTTTATCCAGAGGCGGTGGTAATCGTCGCCGCCGGGCGCGCCTTTCCAAGCCGTGACGGTCTTGCCGCCGTCGGTGGATTTGTACGAGCAGACGTTGGCGATATAAACGGTTTCCGCGTCTTTCGGATGGACTTTGACTTCCGCAAAATCGCTGCCGCGTCCCCACAAACGCGGGTCGGGATTGACGTTAGACCAAGACGCGCCGCCGTCGTCGGAACGGTAAAGGCCGCCTTTGGGCGCGTCAACCGTTGCGTAAAGTATGTTGGAATTGGACGGCGCAATAGCGAAACCGATGCGGCCTAAACCTTCGCCGGTGGTGGGCAAACCATTGATTAATTGCACCCAAGTGTCGCCGCCATCCGTTGACTTGAAGAGGCCAGAGTTTTTGCCTTGCCAAGTGCTGTTTTCCCAAGGCCCCAAACGCTGCGCCCACATATCCGCATAAACGATGTTCGGGTTGTTCGGGTCAATCGTGACTTGTATCGCGCCGGTGTTTTCGTCTTTGTAAAGGACGCGCTGCCAAGACTTGCCGCCGTCCGTCGTGCGATAGACGCCGCGCTCCTCGTTTGGCCCGTAAGGATGGCCCAACGCCGCGACAAACAGACGTTCCGGGTTTTTGGCGTCAACCGCCAGCCCGCCGATTTGCCGCGCATTCCGCAAACCTATGTTAACCCAAGTCTTACCGCCGTCGGTGGATTTGTAGATGCCGTCGCCAGTGGACAAATCGGGCCGTTGCAAGCCTTCGCCGCTGCCGACATAAATCACGTTCGGATTCGACGGCGAAACCACGACATCGCCAATGGAACCCGTCGGCTGGTCGTCGAAAATCGGCTGCCAGGTGCGCCCCGCGTCGGTAGTTTTCCACACGCCGCCATTGTTGACGCCAATGTAAAACGTAAACGGCTGCGACGGCACACCCACCGCGCCCACCGTGCGCCCGCCGCGATGCGGCCCGATGCCGCGCCAACTGATATTTTGGTAATAAGGTTGTTCAAAAGTTTGGGTAAACACACAAACGGTTAATGTTAATAGAATCAGTAAAGCATAGAACGGGCGCATTTTCATCGGGTAACCTCTAAAACATTGACTGAAGATAAGAAAGAGGTTGGCCGGCGATTCGCACTCGCCGACCAACCATTAAATAACCAAACAAGGCTATTTAAGAAGAACTGCATCTTAGCAAGGATAATGAAATGTGAAAAGAGAAAAATCACGAAAAGTATTGCTGTCGGTAAGAAAAACTGTGACACGCGAAAATAAAGAGCCGCAATCCGCGAAAGGGAAGTCAGTAAGTAACGCGAATAAAAGAACCTAACCCATCAACTAAGTAACGTAAATTAAATAACCTAACCCATCAACTATCTTGCGGAAACACGCACGCGCGTAAGAGTGCCATGTTTTACGCCCTTACTTCGTGCGGGCTTCCGCATTGTGGGTCAACTTATTTCTGGCGTGTTACTAAGCAGGTAAGAGAAAGTATTCCCGCGTTTAGAGTTACGCCTGGAGGCGTGTTTGGCGGAGTAAAACTCACGCTTAAAAGCGTAACTCTAACTTTTCTTATCCGGCGTAACTTTTCCTTACCTGCTTAGTAATTCTTGATAAAGGCAGATTTACGGTAAATCAGCGATAGTTCAGGAAAGTCAAAGCCCTCGCTCACGTCTGAACGCGAGCGAGGGCTTTTTAATGAGAGTGAATCCGTTTCAGCGAACTGAGTTTGGGTTCGGTAAAACTATTCTCTGTGGTGACTGCATAGTAAGTTTCAGAGCAATCATCACAGAGAGTAAATCGCTTACTGGCATTCCGCGTTGGAGCGCGTGAAATAGGAGCTAAACCGTTGCTGATATTCACCGGAAGTGATGAAAGAACAGACCATTCCGTTCTGGCCTAGCGGTGAACGCAAGGGGAATTGATTGACCACCGATAACCAGAAGTTCAAGCCCCCCAAGTCTGCGTCGCGGCGCAAGTAACCATAGTATTGCGTCGTCAC
>JAYVJN010000427.1:0-3796 GCA_043769325.1 Acidobacteriota bacterium | reverse complement strand
TCAAATGGCAGTTAGCGGCGTGAAATAATTATTGACGCCGGAAAGCTGTGGCGCGTATGATGTTAAACGGCGCGTGTAAAAGCCGCCGGCCCCCGTTATTGTCTGTGTAAGCCCCCAAACCTCTTTCCTCTCGCCACCTTCAAATTCCTTTTGGCAACGTAACTCTAATCGTTGCAACCTGTGGGCTATTCATTTATGAGCGTCACCATTGATCAATTATTACGCATTGCCGTAGGCCAGGGGGCTTCGGATTTGCACGTTAAAGCGGGAGCTTTGCCTTTTATCCGCGTCAGTGGCGAGTTGCGCCCGATTGTGGACGCGCCGCGTTTAGCGCCGGAAGACACCCTGGATATGGCGTTTTCCATGATGTCCAACCGTCAGAAACAGCGTTTCAAAGAGACCAGCGAGGTGGATATTGCTTACGGTGTGGCGGGTTGCGGGCGTTTTCGCGCCAACATTTTCCAGCAACGCGGTTCCGTCGGGATGGTGCTGCGCGTGATTCCCGACGCCACGCGCAACATGAAAGACCTCGCGCTGCCGCCCATCATTGAAAAAATTGCCCAAGAGCAACGCGGCCTGGTCCTGGTGACGGGCGCGACGGGTTCGGGCAAATCAACTACTTTGGCGGCGATTATTGACTATATCAACGGGCAGAGAACCGGCCACATCGTTACGGTGGAAGACCCGATTGAGTTTTTGCACCGCGACAAGCGTTCGTATATCACGCAACGCGAAGTGGATGTTGACACGCGCTCGTTTGCCGAAGCCTTGCGCAGCGCGTTGCGGCAAGACCCGGACGTTATTCTGGTCGGCGAAATGCGCGACTTGGAAACTATCGAAACCGCGCTCACCGCCGCCGAAACGGGCCACCTCGTGCTGTCCACGCTGCACACGCTGGACGCCACCGAAACCATCACGCGCATCGTTTCGTCATTCCCGCCGCACCACCAGAAGGCCATCCGCATCCAACTCGCGGGCATCCTCAAAGCTGTTATTTCCATGCGTCTGGTGCGCGCCGCTAAGGGCCGCGACCGGGTGCCGGCGGTAGAGGTAATGATTTCCACCGGACTCATCCGCGATTACATCGTCAACGAAGACAAGACTTCTCTCATCCGCGACGCCATTGCCGCCGGAACTTCGCAATACGGGATGCAAACCTTTGACCAGTCGCTCTTTAACCTCTATCAAAGCGGACGCATCACGCTCGAAGAAGCCTTGCGCTACTCCTCCAACCCCAACGAATTCAGGATGCGTATTCAAGGCATCCAATCCAGTTCCGAACAAGCCAAAGAGGACATGGAACGCATCGTTAGCGTCGTCACCGTGCAACGCTAAACAGGTGAGAGGTTAGAGTTACGCCTTCAGGCATGAGTTTGACGCCGCCCTTCACGCCTCAAGGCGTAACTCTAACCGCCGGAATACTTTCTCTTAACTGCTTAATTAACAAGTCAGTACCGCCGGCGGTGCTGACTTTCCCCAAGTGATTATGAATAAGCCCAATGACATCTGGCGCGTTGAAATCAACGGCCACACGCTGGAAACCGACCTGGCAGCACTGAAAGTAATGATTTGCCAGGGCGAAATAACGGCGAACAATAAAGTTGCCAAAGGCAGTCTGGCCTCAATTGAGGCGGGGCGCGTGCCGGTGTTGCGCCGTGTTTTTTCCGGTGAAGAAACACTCGAATCCATTATTAGTGAAGCCGCTGCCGCCGCCAGCGAACCGGCGTTTGGGGCCAGCCCTTTGCCCGTCTCGCCGTTTGCGCCAGCCGTTGCGCCGCAAGTTTCTGCGTTTACCGACGCGCCGGATGGCCCGTCGGTAGCCGTCGCCACTATGCCGGAAGCAGCCGCCGTGACGCCGGAAATAGTTGCGCCGGAACCGCTTACCGTGTGGACAAACACAGTGTCGGCTGAGTTTGCAGTTACGCCGGAAAATGCTCAGGAACAAGTGCACGAAGCCGTTGTCTGGCAAACGCCGGCAGCTAATGATGCGCAAACTGAAGCTGAGACGCTTGCGCCGGAAACCCCGGCAAATGACTGGCAACAGCCGGCTGATGAGTTTGAGGTAAGTTATTTTGGCGGCGCGGCAGAGCCTTCCGCCACTGACTGCTTTAACCACCCGCAGACGCCGCCCAAGTTTGTTTGCCGCGACTGCGGGGCGTTGGCTTGTAAAGATTGTGTGAAGAAAATCGGCACCGTCGCGCTCTGTCTGCGCTGCGGCGAGATGTGCCACGAATATACCGTGGCGCAACAAAGAGCGGCGCGGCAAGCCGGTCAAGCGTCCGGTTTCGGTTTCGCGGATTTTGGCCTGGCGTTGGCGTATCCGTTCAAAAACGCGGTTACTTTGCTCGGCGCGGCGATTTTCTACGGCGTGCTGTTATTGGCCGGTTGGCAAGCCCGCATTGTGGCGTTTGGCCTGATGCTGGGCTTTATCACGCGGGTTATTAAACAGATTTCGGTCAAAGGCCCGGAGGCCGGCGGCGTTTTCAGCAATGACGATTTTTCCGTCATGGATGATATTTTCGCGCCCATTGTGCGCGGCGTCTGCGTCACTTTGGTTACTTACGGGCCACTGCTTGCGTTAGTTATTATGTTGGTCATGGGCACAATTGGCGGGGTGAGTTTGACGCAACAGCAGAACCAGCAGCAACAGCAAGCAGCCGAACAACAAATGAACGACTTGAGGGAGGTGACGGCTGTGGAAGGCGATCCGGTCAAGCAAGCGGAAGCCATGAAACGGCTTGACCCCGCAAATGCCGCCCGTTATAGCGAAGGGCAAGCCGCGCCGGGGCCAACAAATACCGCTAAGAGTGACACGCAAGCAAGCCTGAATATGTTGCTACCGATGCTGCAAATGCTGGGCGGCGGGATAATCATCGCGTTTTTGCTGGCGTTGTTGTGGGCCTTCTTTTATTACCCGGTAGCCCTGATGATAGCGGGTTTCACGCAAAGCGCCGGGGCCACGCTAAATCCACTGGTCGGACTTTCTACAATCTGGCATCTGGGCGTTGATTACCTGAAAATCTTTGCCATGTACGTCGTGGTGGCAATTGCCGTCGCCATCGCTAATGCCACGTCTTACAAACTCTTAGCCGATTTTACGATGCCCTTTATCGGCAATCTGCCGGCGACCTTTGTGGACGGCGTCATCACTTTCTACGGCAATATGGTCTTGGCCTGTATCCTGGGCCTCGCGCTTTACAAATGCGCTGATAAGTTAGATTTAACGACGGATTGAACGCCGTGAAGACTTGCCTGACTCACGTTACGCAGAAGCCAGCAGACCGTAGGAAGTAGTTACTGCCTACTGCCTACTGGCTTCATGGCGTGTGGTCGAGAGTCCCATATCATTTAATTCGGCTATAACAGCGTAGGAACCGTAATAATTGATAAATTAGGACTTACGCAGGAAGAGGTTTTAGCCACAGATTCACACAAATTCACACGGATTGAAGCAGCTAAACCATTGAATCTGTGGCAATGTGTGTGAATCTGTGGCTGATTCTTCTTGTTTTGCGTAAACCCTATAAATGATATATCTTTCAAGAAAAGAAATTGTCTGCGGAACACGCGAAACACACGGAAAAATCAGCCAAGTTCTGTGTCCGCTTATTTCCGCGTGTTCTGTGTGTTCCGTAGATTTAAAATTCTTTTTCTTGAAAGATATAGATGATAAGTAACGTAAATTAAATAACCCAATCCACCTACAAGCTCTCTCGTTTAGAGGCGGTCTCTGACCGCCGGTGGGGTTGACTCGTAGCGGCAACGGCGGTCAGAGACCGCCTCTAAACGGGTTGAT
>JAYVJN010000426.1:0-3858 GCA_043769325.1 Acidobacteriota bacterium | reverse complement strand
ACTCAGCACTCAGCACTCAGCACTCAGCACTCAGCACTCAGCACTCAGCACTCAGCACTCAGCACTCAGCACTCAGCACTCAGCACTCAGCACTTATATTCAGAGGTTTTGCCAAGACGCGCTAAAACGGCTAGACTTGCGTTTCATTTTCGCGTGAGATGAGGTTTATTAAGAGTTGTTAGCCCGCTGGATGCACAAACGCGAACGTCTGTTCGCGCAAAGAGATACTAATCGCCTCGTGCGCCCCTTTGAGTGGGGGCGCGAATTTGTCGAACAGGTTAGTATCACCGACGACGACCGGCTGTTTTTTCGCCGCCACACTCACGCCGTCATGCAAAAGTCGGACGAATACTTTGCGCTGCCGCCGGTTGAGGACTATCACCGCGCCGGCGATTTAGTAACTTGGACGAGTTCCAGCGAAACGCCCACGCCCAACAACAATATCGTCCGCGCCCACTATTTTCCGGTTGATTTCAAGAAAGGGCAGAAACGCAAAGCCGTCCTCATCTTGCCCCACTGGAACGCGCCGCCGCAGAGCTATTTCGACCTGGCGCGGCTCTTTAACCGCTTGGGCTACTCGGCTTTACGCCTGACGCTGCCCTATCACGAAGAGCGCAACGCGGCGGAATGCGAACGCTCCGATTATATCATTTCGTCTAACATCGGGCGCACGCTCCAATCCATGCGCCAGGCCGTTTTGGACACCCGCGCCGCCATTGCCTGGCTCAAACGGCAACAAAAATATGACCGCCTCGGTTTGGTGGGCACGAGCATTGGTTCGTGCACCGGCTTTCTCGCCTTTGCGCACGACCCGCTCATAGATGTGGCGGTTTTCAACCACGTCTCCGGCTATTTCGGCGATGTCGTCTGGCACGGCATCTCTACCAAGCACGTCCGCGACGGCTTTGCGGGCCAGGTCACGCCCGACGAACTGCGCGAATACTTTGCGCCCATCAGCCCTTTGCCCTTTATCCCGCGCCTCAAAAAACAACTGCCGCGCCCGATGCGTTTCATGTCCGCGCTCTACGATTTAACTTTCCCGCTCAACTTTTCCCGCGAAGTCATCGCCGAAATCCGCCGCCAGCAAATCCCCATAGACGTTTCCTGGCTCCCCTGCGGCCACTATACAAGCGGCGAAAAACCCTTCGTCTATTACTCCGGCTGGAAAATCGCCGGCTATTTACTCAGGCATTTGTAATTACTTTGTAGTGTTGGTTTGGCTTTGGTAAACGCCTAATTTGGCAGCTATTTGTAGCTCTTTGAAGAGAAATGTGTGAGCCAGATTCAACGCGCCTACGCGGTCTTCCGCGCCTAATTTGGCAAACACCTGGTTCACTATGGTCATAACCGGAAACAGTGACCAACTCTCGCGGCCTTCCGGGTCTTTTACTGGCTTGGTCATATTGTTGGAAACTTTGACCATAAAGCGTAAGGCTTCGCGGAATTGATAATCGTCCAAACCGGCCCAATTCAAAGCCAGCTTGCCCGCCGTCCAGCTTTTATCCCGGCCCGCCGGCGCATCGGTTAGAAGTTTGGCGGCTTCTTGCCGCATTTCTTTTGCTTTGTCGTTATCCTTTTTCTTGAGGAAGTATTCGGCAATGTTACGCACCGCCTCTGCCTGGCTAGACGCGCCAGCGAGGGCTAAAGCGGCAAAATGCGCGGCGTCCGGGTCTTGCGCTTGTAAAGCCTTTTCTACTATTTCATTGAACACGCTGTTGCCGAATTCAAAGAAGCCTTTGTCGCCGCTCTCTTCTCTGACTTTACGCCAACGCAAAGCATACTCAACCGCTAACCGGAACTTGGCTTGTTTCTCGGCCAGGCGGGTCGCGGAAAGCCACAACTCGGATTGAAACCCCGCATCTTTGGCGGTTTCGGCTTCGGAGACCGTTTGCGCCAAAGGGTCGGAGCTATCCTTAATTCGTTGATAGACGGTTTCTTTAGCGGCAAACTGCGGGTTACTACCGCTTATCAACGCAAATTGCCCCGCCGCTTCCGAATAACGGTGTGGCGTCAGCTTTTGTATAAAGGGCAGCGTGCCTTGCAATAAGAAGTAAACCGCGTTGGCACGGTTGGGGTCGCGCGACAGACTTGCCGTGTCACGAGTAGCATCCGTGACAATATTGAGAAAACGAAGTTGTATTTCCGGCGGAATGCTAGCTTTGAGAAAAATGCGCCAAGTGTATGACATTACTTGGAGACCCGGCCCGTCAGGTTTTTGTTCTTGCAAGTCAAGCAAATAGTTTAAGACTTGCGGCAAAATCGGCGCGTTATCTCTATCCAAAAACAATAACTCCCCCACGATATGGACGAATTTAACCTGTCCCGAAGTAATTATTTGACGCACATTGGCAGCGTCTTGCGGAGAGGCTTGCGGGCTCTTCATTTTGGCGATAGCAGCGGCAAGTTGGCCTGCTTCTTTGTTGCCGTTCGCGCCGTAATCGCGTTGCAGCGCGTACTTTTGACGCAAACGCGCCGTTCCGTCGGCATCGAATTGTTTCAGTGGTTCAGCAATCTCCCACCAAAGGCTGGAAGCGATATTAAAAGGAATTTCGTTTTCGTGGTCGCGCACGTCTGCCAAGCCGGTTTCCACTACGTTGGCGAGACGCGGCGCGAGACGGGCCTCTTGCGCGGCTGTTTTGATGATGCGGATGTAAAGAAAGGCGCGCAGCGTAGGGCTGTCAACTTCCTTCACCTGTCCAGCCAATGCTAGTATTTCCTCGCTCCACAGGTTCGGCGCGTCAGCTTTCTGGCGTGGCTTGTTTTGCGCCGCTACCGAAAATGCGGCTGCGCTGAATAGAAGCCCTAACGTCAAGGCAGTAAGATATTTCTTAGACATAGCATTTGCCCCACAGACAACAGTTTAGCCAGACGGCTGGCCCTTTCAGGACATCACGCCGAGATTAGTGGTTAGTTCCCAATTTCTGCTTAATGCGCCTTTCCAGCGACACATCCGGCACTTCTACGCCCATTTTACTGAAATACTCCGCGCTCATGTCCAACGCGGCTTGCGGGACGAGTCCGACGAATTCGTGGCCGGCGATGGCGACGCCGAGGTTTTCGGCTTCACGGCGCACGGCTTCAAAGGCTTGGTGCAGTCCGGTTTGGCGGTAATCGGTCAAATTCATGGAGACTTGGGCGAGGTTGCGCGAGGCTAGTTTCAGGCCCAACGCTTTGAGCGCGGGCAAGCCGCCGTCGCAGGCGCGTATGGCGCGGGCGATGCGGCGGGCGATGCGTTCATCGTCGGTGGTGAGGTTGATGTTGTAGGCGACGAGGAAATCCCGCGCGCCCACGACGAATGTCGCCGGGCGCGGATTCAACGCAACCATATCGCGTGTAGCTTGTTGGTCTGGTATCGGTTCAAAGATCTGGCATATGGTCTGGGCGAGACGATATACCAACTAAAATACGGACAGTTGGACGAATATATGAGAGCGCAGTTGCGCTCGCCAAGTATCCTGATGCAATTGGCCTAAGCCATCATCAGGGTCAGAGAAAAAAGCTCGGGCACGAGGGCGGCCTGTGGTCAATCAATTTTTGACGAGTGGCTTTGGCGCACGGGAGAGTTGTGCGCGTGCGCCCGTTTTGCCTTCCCCTTTAGGTTTTGCGTAAGTCCTATTCAAATTGAACAGGGGCGAAATAAGCCAAGTTTGCTGTATAGGGTACGAGCAACTGTCAGAAAGTTGCAGTCAAATACAGGCCATATGCGACAAAAAAAGTTATTGTCAAGCACAATCTGTCGTAAATCGTGAATCGTAAATCGCAAGGGAAACCTTCTTATTACGATTTACGATTTACGCTCTATTTCCCCGCGTTGCTGATGGCGTTAAAGAGCAGCGGGTACGTCGCCAGCGATTGGCC
>JAYVJN010000425.1:0-4066 GCA_043769325.1 Acidobacteriota bacterium | reverse complement strand
CTGGATACCGGAAGCACCTTTTGCGTGATGCAACGGCGTTACGCCGAGATGCTTGATTTGGACGTAGAGAGCGGCACACGAGAACGCATTGGCACCGCCACCGGCTCGTTCATCGCCTACGGCCACGAAATCACATTGACAGTGGGCGAACTTGAATGGCAGGCGGTGGTTTATTTTGCCGAGAGCGAGTATTTTCCCATCAATGTTGTAGGGCGCGTCGGGTTTTTAGACCGTCTGCGGGTGGGCATCGTGGATTACGAACAATGGCTTTACCTGGATTCTTACCATGAGGGGTAGTAATGGACAAAACGATGAACTCGCAAATCTTCGGCCTGTGCGCGAAACTACTGTAATCTTGCCCGAACGCCCGTCTAAGCCTGATGATGTGTTAGCGGTTTGTCTTGCAACAGATGACCCTAAGCTACTGATACAGATGAAAATATACCGTATCGGCATTCGCGGCGAGTATGCGCGGGTAATTGACGAAGAAGGCGAAGTGGCAATTTACCCGTTGAGCAACTTTCTGATTTTGCCACTTCCAAAAGAGATGGCACAACGATTGGAAATCATTACTGAGCGGCATAGAAATTGCTCTGTTCATAAGCTGCTGACAGCTAAGATGTTATCTGATGGGCTTTTTCTCAGCAAACTTGGCGACGGCGAAAGCTAAGTATTGATTTATCAAGCTATTATTTCAACGCAATTCCTATGCCGCTCAGTAATGTGTCACCCCTGTTGATAGTACCAGTACACTCTCTACGGTTGGATTAGCTGGCGATTTAGTTTCACTGAGTTCATTAACAGAACATATGAAGAGCCTAACTGAGGCAAGAAATAATTTAAATGCTGAAACTAAACCACAACCTACGCCAAGAAAATCACAATCCGCTCAAAAGGAAGTTTAGCCGCATACCATTTTGCCCCTCAGAAATTTTCTGACCGACCAACGCAAAACGGTACTCTTGAAATGTTCAAGAGTACCGTTTTTAGAGGCTACTTGGTCTGGTAGTGCTTTACAAAGATTATTCATTGTCATTATGCCCCCCTTCTAATTATGAAAAGTGGAAATAATGCAGAAATGCCCCTCAAGGGCTTGCGAGTGTTGGAGATGGGCCAATTGTTGGCAGGCCCGTTTACGTCGGCGATTCTGGCGGGGTTCGGCGCGAATGAGTGAGCTGGTATTTCCCCTATGTTGTGAGGGCCAGTTCGTTCACTGTGTTTGGTTGAGGCGTGCGGAAAGTTAGCACGATGTCATTTTGCGGAATGCCGGCGTTGAGCAGTTCGCGGACGATTTCGGCGTCTGTGCCGTCGTTTTCGACGTAGATTTTGCCGGCTGTGAGCCGGAAATGCAGCACGACATCGTGGATGCGGCGTTGTTTTTCGTTCCAGCCGATGTCCATCACCAGATATTCGTCTTGGCTGGGGTCGCAGATGGCCTGAGTTTTGATGTTGCCGTTGGCCGGGGCGTAACGGGCGTGGCGGTTCACTGTATCGCGCAGAATTTGGCGGTAAAGCTCTATTCTATCCATTGCAAAATTTCCTCTGTGTCGGCGTTGAAAACCAGTAACTTGATTTGTTGTTTGGCGACGATGGCGCGGATAGAAGGCTGTTGAAACGAACCTTCAAAGGCTTGCGCGGAAACCGCCAAATAGAGTGTGCGTTCGGGAAAGAGTTCTTCCAGAAACTGGCGGTAGATAAGGTATTGCCCGACGGCTTTCTCAAATTCGTTGATGAAGGAAAGACCGCCGAAAACTTTGATTTCAATCGCCACTTTGCGCGGTTGGTGGTCATCCTGATAAACCTTTTCCGCCGCCAGGTCAACGTATAACTTCAAGTCCGGTAACTTGATAGTGAACGGGTCATGGGTAACCCGCCAGCCGTCTTTAGTCAACGCTGCTTTGACTGCTTCGTGATGCGCGTCCAGTTGCGGCATAACAAAATTGAATTGTAATGAGTTATTGTGAGCTTGTGAAGCTGAAATATGGAAATTAAACCTGATATGCCCCTCAAGGGCTTGCGAGTATTGGAGATGGGCCAATTGTTGGCCGGCCCGTTTACGTCGGCGATTTTGGCGGGGTTTGGCGCGGAGGTCATCAAGATTGAGAAGACGGAAACGGGTGACCCTTTGCGTGTCTGGCGTAAGTTGCACAAGGGGCAGTCTTTGTGGTGGCTGACGATGGGGCGCAACAAAAAGAGCGTGACGCTGGATTTGACGCGGCCCGAAGGCCAGGCCATCGCCAAGCAACTCGCCGCCAAAGTTGACATCGTGCTGGAAAACTTCAAGCCTGGCACAATGGAAAAGTGGGGCATGGGCTACGAAGACCTGAAGGCCATCAATCCGGGGGTGATTATGGTGCGCGTGTCAGGGTGGGGGCAGACGGGGCCTTACTCGTCGCGGCCCGGTTACGCGAATGTGGCGGAGGCCGTCGGCGGGATGCGTTACACTTCGGGTTATCCCGACAGGCCGCCGGTGCGTACCGGCACGTCCATCGGCGACACTTTAGCCGCCATGCACGCGGTTATCGGCGCGTTGATGGCGGTCTATCACCGCGACGTAAATAAAGGTGCGGGGCAGGTTGTGGACGTGGCGATTTACGAATCGGTCTTTAACATGATGGAATCCACGCTGGCCGAATACGACAAACTCGGCTATGTGCGCGAGCGTTCAGGCGCGAAACTCGAAGGCATCGTGCCGACCTCCACTTATCCGACCAAAGACGGCAAGTTTATCATCATCGGCGGCAACGGCGATTCAATTTATAAACGCCTGATGAACACCGCCGGACGCCCCGACTTGGCTGATGACCCGCGTTTGGCGCATAACAACGGGCGCGTGGAACAGGAACCGATGATTGACGCCGCCATCGAAGAATGGACTCTGCAACACGATTACGAATGGCTTTACGAAATTTTGGTTGAAGCCCAAGTCCCTTGCGGGCCGGTCTATTCCATCGCCGACATTGTCAATGACCCGCAATACCAAGCCCGCGAAGTTTGGGAAACAGTGGAGTTAGAACCCGGCGACACTGTGAAAATCCCCGCCATGCTGCCCAAACTCTCGGCCACACCCGGCGGCACAAATTGGGTAGGCCCCAAACTCGGCGCGCATAACCAAGAAGTGTATGGCGAATTGCTCGGCATGAGCGAAGCAGAAATCGCGGCCTTGGCAGAGCAGGGCATTATTTAGGGCTACGCTTTGCGGGTTGTTTGGCAGGTTTTGCCGGCGGCGATTTTTCTAACATCACCTTCGCCTCGGGTAATGGCACGAAGATGATTTTGTCGGCGTTGAGTGTCGCGTCGGTGGCGAGTTTGTCCAAAACCGAAGCGAATGGCAGCACTTGAATTTGCGTGGCAAACGCCAGAAACGGACTGTTTCGTTTGAGTTCAGCCAGTGTCGTTTGTAAATCCGCCAAGCTGAAAAAAAGTGGGATAACGCTTTTGCCGTTTTGTGTGATGGTCAGATAACCTTTGGTCGTGCGGGCGGCAAATAGCGGCACATCGTCGGGTTGCGGTTTCTCAAGGCTTTCGGGCGCGATGATTTTTTTGGCAGCCGTAACTTGCGCGGAATCTGCCACATAACGCCAGACGGTGGACGGCGCGACAGATTGTTCTTGCAATTGACGGGTATGTGTGGCGGCCAGGGTTGAGGCCGTAACTTTTAGCTTGTTTGCCAAAACAGGGTCAGCGGATTTTAGTTGCGCCAGATAATTTTGCGCTTCGGCCAACGTGAAAAAGAGCGAAATTACTTTGCCGGTCTGATTCGGCGTCGTGTCCCGGACGGTTAAAAATGCGCCCTTTTCGTCGGTCAACAAAAAAATTGGCACGATGGCGAGTTTTTCACTGATAGCCGGCGCGATGATTTGGCCTTGAGCGCAGATTGAAGCAAACAGAATGACGCACAGCAGCGCAAGAAGTTTCATAAAACGAAAGATGTCATAACAGGCGAAAAAGTTGGCGCAGAACGAGTTATGAATTTACCAAGCAAAGTGGAAATCGTGGACGTGGCCCCGCGCGACGGGCTGCAAGGCATCAAAGAAATCTGGCCGACGGATGATAAAGTCGCGCT
>JAYVJN010000424.1:0-7883 GCA_043769325.1 Acidobacteriota bacterium | reverse complement strand
TGCACTTGCGCGAACAGGCGCGCGTGGTTGACGGCAACCGCCACCTGGTCGGCTACCGTGCGGAGCAACAAAGTCTCGCTCTCTTGCCAAACCCGCGTTAATTCACCTAACCGCACCATCAACACGCCCATAAAACGGTCTTGGTAGTAAAGAGGGATAACGGCTAACGGCGGCAAGGTTTCAGGGTTACTGTTGGGGCCGTCCAACCCATCGCGGAGATAGCTTTTGCGCTGCTTCAAAAGCCGCACGCTGTATGCTTCCAAGTCTCCCAAGAGTTCTTCTGCCACCCCTTCAGCAATCTCCAAACCATCGCGGAAAGCATAGTTCACCAAAGCCGGCTGGTCGCTGTCGCTGACCACGCGCAAGGCGCAATACTCGGCTTTGAGCGCGTGGCTGACCTCTTCTACCGTCGTTTGCAAGATGCTTTCGAGTTCCAACGATTTACGAATCGCCGTCGCAATACGGTTGACGGCGAGTTCGCGTCCGGCTTGCTCTTGCAGTAATTGCGCCAGGCGGCTGGCAACGGTGACGGTCAAAGGCAACGGCGCAATTTGCGGGTAGCGTTGGCAAATAATCTGGGTGAAGGCCGGCGATTGTTTGGCGTGCTTCAACTCGACGTTTTTTAACAAATGCTCTAGCGCGGTGCGGATAATGTCGGGTTCAAACGTCCACACCAACTCCGCGCCGGTTTCGTCTTCGCTGTCCTGATTTTCCGGACGCGGGGCTGTCGCCATCAACGCGGAAAACCGTTCGTCGGCAATCAATAGAAAATGTTCGTTGCGCTCTTCGCGGCGCGGGTTTTGCAGCACCCACAACTCGTGGCCGTTCCATTGTCCATGCGAAGGAAATTGCTGACAAAGTTCGTCATCCGGGTGGACGAAAAGAAACCCATGCTGTATTTCGTGGCTAATCTCGCGCAGCCGCATCGTCTCGCGCAGCGAACGCTGACGCGCCAGTGGCAAACTCTCCAACAACAAGCCAAACAGATTGTTTTCCAGAATGGTGCTCTCAAAATAATGGTGCAATTGCAACACCGTCTGTTCGGTGCAACGAACCGGTTTGAGTCGCTCTGGATATTGCGAAAGTAAGACTTGATAAAGAGATTGCATGGCGTCGGGTAACTGCAAAAAGGAATTTATAGAGCAGTTTTCAGTGGCCGGTGGTCAGTGGTCAGTACAGACATCATTGATAGCCAACGAGTTACATCACAAAGTACCGTTAAACCAAAATGAAATCCTATATTAAGCGGTGGATTGGCTTTATTGAAGAAGAGGTTAAAAGCAGCCGGCAGAGTGACAACCGACTGCTTTGATTGTGGCATATATGAACTATCTTGTCCAGTGTTTTTGCGGACGCGCTATACCGCGTTAAGCAGACGGGCAAGAACCTTGAACTTTGAACCTTGAACCTTGAACTTTGAACCTTGAACCTTGAACTTTGAACTTTGAACTGCCGGCTTAATTACTCCTTTTGCCTTTGCGTGGCGGCGCGGGGCGTGGGATGGGCGTTTCGGCGGGCGGCGCGGGCGGCATATTTTCTTTGCTCAAACGCGGCAGAAGTTCGTCGCGTTGGTCAAGACGATAGAGCGCGGTGGCAACGATGACGGCGGCTTTTTTCACGTCGTCTTCGATAATGCGCTCATATGTGTCGAGATTGGTGTGCCAGGTGTGCGTGAAGTATTCAATCGGGTCTTGCGCGAGTCCGATGCCGGGTAGTCCGGCGTTGTTGAAAGAGGTATTGTCGGAACCGCCCAAACCGCGACTGCGTGAGGGCAACGCGCCGCCGACGCCCCATTCGGCAAAGGGCGTAAGGATTTCGCGCATAATCGCCGCAGATTCCGGCGGGCCAAAGACCGAGGCGCCGCGGATGCGTCCCGTGCCGGAGTCAATATTGAAATAGCCGCCGAATTTTTCGTAACCCGCCACTGGCTGCTCAAAAGAGCCAAAGTGCTTTTTGACGTAGGCTTGCGAACCGAGCAACCCTTGTTCTTCACCGCCCCAGAGCGCAACGCGAATGGTGCGGCGCGGCTTGTAACCGATTTTCTTCAGTATCCTTACGGCCTCCATCATAATCGCGCAGCCGATGGCGTTGTCGGTTGCGCCCGTCGCCGCGTGCCACGAATCAAGGTGTCCGCCAGCCATTAAAACTTCGTCCGGCATTTGCGCGCCGGTGATTTCGGCAACCGCGTTATACGACGTGCTGCCTTCGGGGTAGATGCGGTTGACAATATTGAATTCCAACGCCACCGCCCGCCCGTCGGCTAATAAACGAGCGATGCGCCCGTAATCTTCATTACGCGCCACTACCGTCGGCACAACTTTGGTGACATCAAAAGAGCGGTTGTTGAAGGCGCGAATCTGTCCGTGTTCGCGGCCCGCGTCGTTGACGCGCACTAACGCGCCGTTGTCCAGCAAAAACTTATCCACTTGTTCGCCAACTTCGCGCGGCGTCAACTTTTTGGGGCCGGCGGGGGTAGGCGTGGGCGTGGGACGCGGCGGGCCGGAAGGCTGCGGCGTGGCGGCGGGCGCAAAACGCTCGTTTACCTGCTTGTCATCCAAGCGTTTCGGCCCCGGAGTTATACTGACCGGCACGATTTGCGGCGCGCCGACCAACACTATGCGCCCGCGCGCGTTGGCTTTTTCCTGAGCAAAAAAGGCGGTCAGTTCTTCTTGTGTGGGATTGGCCGGAGTTTTGAGAAGATACGCCGCGCCACGCGCCACGCCTTTGGTGCTTGGCGTCCAGGCGAGAACTTCGCAAACCAATGAGTCTTTCACCGGCGCGACGATGTGCGCGGTCAGGCGTTCGTTTAGCCAGCCTGGAGGCCCAAAATCCCAAGGTTCGAGGGCTCCTTTTTCGAGGCCCCATTCCGTCATCTGTTGGACGGCCCAGGCGCCGGCCATTTTGTGGTTGGGTGAACCCGTCAAACGCGGCCCGTAAACGTCGGCTAAGACGTGCACGGTCTGCATTATCTGTGAATTTTCCATTCCTTCGGCGCGAATACGGGCGGCGGTTTCGTCCGTCGCGGCTTGCGCGAAGAAAGGCGCGGGCAACAAGAACAGGGCGAGAAAAAGCGCAATTGCGCGGCTCTGCAACATGATTTAATCTCCGTGTGAAAAAGTGTAAACAACAAAGGCGACGAGAACAAGATGCGTCATATCACTTGGGGCAACTGTTGTGGCGTTAAGGCTTCCATTCAGCAAAAGGCAAAATCATGTTGTCCGGCAAGTGTCGGGCGATTAACTCGAAGTCTCTCCGATTCCCGGAGGCAACGCCGTGTTTATGGGCAATGGCGGTGGCAGCGATGAACAAATCTTTCCAGTGGTCTTTGCGTTCTTTCCGCGAGAGGCGTTGGAAAACATGGGCGGCAAGTTTGGCGGCAGTTCCATCAAACGGTAAAACTCCGTATTCGCGGCTCAATACTTCGATGCGTTCACGAAAACCTTGCGCTCTTTCCTCTGATAAATTTCCGTTTACCACTTCTTTCTCAATCCCATCCAAAGCCTCGAAAACAGTCATTGAAGTCAATGTGGGCGGTTTACTGAGCCGTATCACATACTCATTCACCAAATTGACTGCATATGGCTGGCGGTTTCGCAGATGCGTGAGAACATCAGTGTCCAACACAAGCGATTTTTCAGAAAAGGCCGGGCTGATGGGCATAAGTCATTCTGTGGGAGTTACATAAAAGCTTCTACGTCTAGCTCTGGGCGCACCGTAACGGCAATTTTTTCCTCGTCAGATAAACCATCTAACGTAGCCGTAGCAAGAGCGATGTAGCGGTCTGCCAACGCCTCGCCAAGTTTCCTGTCCAAATCTACAAGTTGCTGAGTCTTTCTGTCCCAGGGCGCGGCTGGCAACTGTGGAGTACCAAGAAACTCATATTGGGCTTCTCCGGTTGCAGATCTGACAATAATTGGAACCGGCTGAGTATTACGATGTTCCATAGCCTCTTGAACAGCAGAATAATTTTCAATGAAAGAGTTCTTCACGGTCAGTATTTTTTGCCCTAAGTAAAAGCGAACGCCAAAAATTTCCATGTATTCCGGGTCAGGGCCAAGCACAAAGGTATTATTTTTAATGAAGCCGGCAACCTGCTCAATTAAAGTCGCCGGCCAATCTTGAGGTGGTGAAACAATTACATGGGTATATGGCCAGGCAAACGCGCCTTGAGTTATTGCGTGATAGGTTAATGCAATGCGTTCTTGTTCTGCGCCGGTGATATTTCGCGGCATAGAAAGTCTTACGCCTGTTGCAGCCTCAATAACCATCAACTGATAAGCGGATTGCCGCCATTGTAGAGCTTGGCTAACTGATGAAAGTTCCCAGTCAAAGTTAATAGACAGATCAAGCCCAATTTCAGGTAGCTTCAATTTTAAAAGACTTGCCAGGGGGAATATCGCCAAAAAGGTCTCGGCAAAGAAATTAGCGCGGGGGCTTTCGCCTTTACGCTTAATCTCAATTTTAACGTCTTTTATAGTAAATGCGTTTCCGCGCTGCGCGGTTTCCCTTACAAGGCTCAGAACTAATACAACGCTTTTGTCCAAAGCAAGGTGTAAATCTATTTGCGAGTCGGGGAGGGAAGGTTTTAGGATTCGCGCTGAACTTCGCGCTGAATAATGAAAGTCCCACTCCGGCACGCTGATTTGCATTGTTAGCGTTGGGCGGGAGGTTCTGGTAGGTACAACTAAAGAACCACCCAGAATCTGGCCAGGAACGGACAAAGGACGGCTTGAAACTACTGCGTTCACTAGATTAACCTTTCACGCCAAGAACAAAATTGTTACGACGCAATGACTTTAGATTACCTTACTCAGCAAATTTAATCTATCCGCGCAAAGTCTATGTAGCCGCGTTCGGGGTCGGTATCAATGAGGCGGACGCGGATTTGGTCGCCGACTTGTAGGCCGTGTTCGCCGCGTTCGATGCGTCCGTCAACGGGCGGTTTGAGCAAGCGGGCGTAGGTTCCGCCTGGTTTGGCGCCGGTGACGATGGCGTCAAACTCTTCGCCGATGTGGTCGCGCATAGAGACGGCGGCGATGGTCTTGCGCAGCAACCGTTCAACTTTGCGGGCGGCGTCTTCGCGTTCGGTGCAGTGGGCCGCGACGACGCTTAATTCATCCACCGTGTAAGGCGTATCCTGTTGTGATAACACAGCTTTGACCAAACGCTGCATGACCAAATCGGCGTAGCGGCGGTTGGGCGCGGTGAAATGCGTGTAACTCCGCACGGCCAAAGAAAAGTGGCCTTCCTGCGCGACGCCCGGTTCTTTGACGGCGTATTCTCCGGGACCCAGCAGTTTGACGATAGAGAGCGATAAATCCGCGAAATGCAACGGGTCGGCGGCGCGGCGGCGTTCGAGAAAAGCGGAAAGCGCGGGCGCGTCCGGTTCTTCCGGCAAATCGTCGCCCAGGTTACGGGCGATTTCCACGATGCGCGGCCAACGGGCCGGCGTGCGCACGATGCGCAGAATGCCGGGCGATTGGCGGGCCTCTAAAAAATCGGCAATCGAGCCATTGGCGGCAATCATAAAGTTTTCGATAAGCGAACGGGCGCTGTTCTGTTCCGGCGATTTGAGGCCCACCACTTTACCATCTTCAACTATCGGCTGGACTTCGGTTGACTGGAATTTCAGCATACCATTGCGTTTACGCAGTTCGCGCAGACGTTCGGCGGCTTGCCATTGCAGACGAATCTGTTTGTCCAGGCCCGGCGTTTGCCGCACGGCTTCCGGCTTTTGCGCGCCGTCATCCAACCAACGGCCCACTTCGCGGTAGGAGAGTTTGGCGTAATTGTGGACGAGGGCGCGGCTGACGTTGCTCTTTTTGAGATTTCCTTCAGTGTCAACAATCAACTCCACCACTAGCGCCACGCGGTCTTCGCCGCCGCGCAAGGAAGTCAAATCGGTGGACAATTCTTCGGGCAGCATGGGAAATGTCGTGACGCCGGTATAGACCGAGTTGCCGTTGGCGTAAGCGTGCCCGTCGAGCGCGGTGGCTTCGGCGACAAACTCATCAACATCCGCGATGCCGACCAAAACTCTTATGTCGCTATTGGGCAGTTGTTCAGCGTATTCCAATTGGTCAAGGTCGCGCGAAGAGGCTTCGTCAATCGAAGACCACAGCAATTGGCGCATATCTTTAATGCCATTAGTGGACGCGGGTATGGGCGCGAGACGGGCGATTTCATCCTCTACCGGCGGCGTCATGTCCAGTCGAAAACCTTGATTTAACATGGCTTGCCGCGCTAGTCTGGTTAAATCCGGCGATTGTTGGCTCATTAATTTCTCCTGTTTGTCAAAGTCACAGGATTGTATCATTATCTCTGTGAACGCGCCCTTTCGATTGCACGGGCCGGCGGGATTTCACATTATGGCAACAGACGAAAAACTCAATAACCTGCTCTCATTGCTCTTTCAGGCACACCCCTGGCACGGCGTCTCGTCGGGGCCGCAGTCGCCGGAAGTGGTCACGGCTTTCATCGAACTCGTGCCGCGTGATACGGTAAAATACGAACTCGACAAAGCTTCCGGCAAGTTGCGCCTTGACCGCCCGCAACGCTTTTCGTCGCTTTGCCCGACGCCTTACGGCTTCATCCCGCAAACCTATTGCGGCGACGGCATCGGCGCGTTGTGCAGCGAACGGGTCGGCGCGGAAGGCATTCGCGGCGACGGCGACCCGATGGACATTTGCGTCCTGACCGAAAAAATCATGATGCACGGCGCGTTTTTCGTCACGGCGCGGCCCATCGGCGGCCTGCGCATGATTGACGGCGCGGAAGCCGACGACAAAATCATCGCCGTGCTCGACAACGACGTGGCATTCGGCCATTTCCAAGACCTCAGCGAGTGCCCCGAAGGTCTCATTGACCGTCTCAAACACTACTTTCTGACCTACAAACAACTACCCAACGAAGCCTACCGCCGCGTGCAAATCGCCGAAGTCTATGGCCGCGCCGACGCTCACCAAGCCATCCGCCGCAGCCAGCAAGACTACCGCGACAAATTCGGCCCACCCGAAGACCGCGTAAATGAATTGCGGCGTTTGTTGGGCGCGCAGTAAAATAGAGAAAGGAGTTGAAAACTATGGGTTTAGCTCAACCACTGCCACACTACGACGAGGATGAGTATTTACAGATGGAACGCCAGGCCGCCTCGCGCCACGAATTTCTTGACGGGCTTGTTTACGCGATGGCCGGCGAAAGCCCCAACCACAGCCGCATCTGCGTCAATCTGACGCGGGAGGTTAGCACGGCCCTCAAGCGGCGCAACTGTGAAGCTTTTTCGCCCAACATGAAAGTCCGCACGGGACAAGGCGGGCTATACTCTTACCCTGATTTGAGCGTCGTCTGCGGCGAGTCGCGTTTCCATGACCTTTACGGCGATGTGTTGCTCAACCCTATTGTCATTTTCGAGGTTTTATCTCCCAGCACCGCCGCCTACGACGAAGGCGAAAAGTTTCTCCGTTATCAAACCATAGATTCCCTACGCGCTTACGTTTTGGTCGCGCAAACATCGCCCTTCATCCGTTTATACGAACGGGGTGACGGCGGCATTTGGCGCGAAACAACCGTCAGCGGGCTAGACGGCGTTCTTCATTTGGCAGTGTTGGACTGCGCGGTTCCTCTGGCGGAAATCTATGACCGCGTTGTATTTGTTAATGAGTAGCTGGAATATCGAAGGCTTACGCAAGGTAAGGTCTTTAGCGGTGCGGTAGCATTGCGTGGCTGTGCGAACAGGTAAGTTTGTAAGCGTTCGCTCCATAACTTACACATATTACGCGATGTCGGTTTTCAGCCCGCGAAGGCGGGTGGCAGCGTAAAATATGTAACTCACCTTACGCAAAATGCTTTGTCGCCAACGGCGACGGACAATATAGCGTAGGGTG
>JAYVJN010000423.1:0-8129 GCA_043769325.1 Acidobacteriota bacterium | reverse complement strand
TGGTTTGTGTTTTCATCCCTCTTTTTTAACACAAATCCCGTCAACTGCACCAAATTTTCATCCCCTTTTGTGTTTGCCCTAACCATGAAGGTTTCATAGTTGTTCCCATAAAGCTCTCCAACAGTAATTCCAATATTAAGGGAATCATGAACACTAATTTGCTCAAAAACTTCTCGCCCTGACACATCTAAGAACCCAATTAATAAATCAAGTTGTGCTATTAGGTATTCGTAGTCGTTCATTTAACCTCCTGCAAACCCTGTCTTTTCCCGAACGAACTAAAGATTAAATTTGCTCACTGCAAGTTCACCAGATTGCGAAGCGTTACCGGCTTCTGTGCCACTCTATTCTTCCCAATGCGCCAGAAATTCGGCGGGCGTGACGATGCGGAATTTGAACTTTTTCTTGCCGGTTGCCGGAATGTCGAGCAAGTCTTTGTCGTTGGTTATCAGGTATTTGGCCTTGCCGACGAGGGCCGTTGCGAGCATCAAGTTGTCGTCGGGGTCGCGGCTGTCTGTCGGGCGTGCGCCGAGTGAAACGCGGGTCACTGTTTCGCGTTTCTCAATGCGTTCGTCGAGCTTTTCAATGGAGCGCGGCGCAACGGCAACCCGCTGCAAAGTTTCAAGATACTCGCTAACCGTTGCATCGCTGACGATTAACTGCAACTCCCGTGCAATAAACCAGAGGCGCATTACTTTGGCGTTAGCCGAGGTTCGGCTCCGGCCCAAAAAGAAGCCAACCAAGACGTTGGTGTCCAAGACAACCGGAATGCGGTCTTTACGTCGCACCACGCGCTTTTTTCTCCCGCCGGTATTGGCGCACGATTTCTACCGCGTCGTCTTCGGTGTAGCCGCTTTTTTGTGCTTCATGGCGCATCTCTTCAAAGAGCCGCTCATCTTCCCAGATTTCTAGCTGTTCTTTCATGTAATCAGTTACCAGTTTCACAGGGCTGCGCCGTTTTCTGCGTGCTGCGGCCTCAAACTGTTCCCACAAAGGCGTTTTGGTAAGTGTTTCAGTAGTCATATAAATGCCGCCTCCATCATCGTATTTTTCCGCGTTCAGACCGTTGCGAGTTTCTCTTTCAAAGCTCGCAAAAATGCCTCGTTGTGCAAAATACTTGGTTCGAGAGTTACCTTTTCTGCTGCTTGGGCTTCCATGATTTTCCGCAATTCGTGGTTGATTTGCGTTTGATAAGGCGCGGCGTTGGGCGGTTCGGCTCTGGCGCGAAAATACTCCAAGATGTCGGCGTCCAGATACAAGGAGATTTTGACTTTGCTGTTGGATAACGAACTGTCGCCGGATTTAGTGACAAAACGCGAACGGTGGACTTTGTATATTCCGGGGCGAAGCATATCGTCATCAGTCCAGCCTTTTGCCAGACCTTCCTGATATTCTTCTTCGGTTACTGTGTAGGTTAATTCTTTAGCCGTTGTATTCATTGTAAATTTTCACCTGCTTGGCGTTGGCTTTTCTTGCCGAAATAATGCGAATTGTTTCTTCGCGGACGGTGAATGCAACGAAAAGCAAGCGCATCGGCGAAAGCGCGATTATTTGATAAGTAACGCGAATAAAATAACCTAACCCATCAACTATCTTGCGGAAACACGCACTACGTCAAGTGTGCCATGTTATACGCCCTTACTTCGTGCGGGCTTCCGCATTGTGGGTCAACTTATTTCTGGCGTGTTACTAACGAATTTCTTCAGCGGAATTTAATTCGTCCAAAACTTCGACCGCGTTTGCGTCTTGAAAAGCGAATCCGGCCTCTGCAAATGTTACGCTATGCCTTTGCTCATTCAGGTTCGCCTTATTTTCGTCCCATTCAAACTTCATAAACAATTACACCGACATATCTATACAAGTCAAGACATTTTAAGCGCCTGCGAAATTCACCGTTTCGCCTGTCACGGCAAAATGAATGCCTTGCGCGGCGAGCTTGCCCGCTTGCGAGGCGTCAACGGCTTCCGCGCCGCCGTTGACGCAGTCGCCGCCGGCGAAGATGTTGGGGTTGGAGGTCTGCATCTGCGCGTTGACGACGACGCGCCCCTTTTCGTCCAGGGCCAGGCCCAGGCTGTTGAGAAAGCCGACCTGTTTTTGCTGTCCGATGGCTTTGATGACCATATCGCAGTCAATCTTATACTCGGCCCCGTTTGCGTCGCGCAGACTTATCGCTGAAACGGACGAATGGCCGCCGATGGCGACGGGCGTGGTTTGCCAGAGAAATTCGATGCCGTCTTTTTTCGCCAGTTCGTATTCGTAAGCGTAAGCGGACATATCACTTGCGGTGCGGCGGTAAATCATCAGCACGCGCTCCGCGCCGAGGCGTTTGGCTTGCGTCACGGCGTCAATGGCGGTGTTGCCCGCGCCGATGACCGCCACCACGCGGCTCACAGGAACGCTGGCCCACTCGCGGGTTTTGACCTTTTCGATAAAATCCAGCGCGTCCATTACGCCCGGCAGGTCTTCGCCTTCGATGTTCAGGCGGTTGGTTGCGCCCAACCCGACGCCGAGGAAAACCGCGTCATGGCGGGTTTGCAAATCGGCAAAGGGGATTGGGGGTTGGGGGTTGGGGGTTGGTAAAGAGGCTACTCCGTCGCTACCGCTCTGGGTACTGATCTGCCGCTCGCCGCCCGTTTCTGACTGCTCACTGACCACCATCTCGCAATTCAGCACGAATTTAACGCCAAGCCGCTCTACCAGTTTCACCTCATCAAGCGAAGCCTGTTGCGACATTTTGTATTCGGCCATGCCGTAGGTGTCCAGACCGCCGGCCAGCGGCTTGCGTTCGTAAACCGTAACGGCGTAGCCCAGACGCGCTAAGTAGGTCGCGCACGACAAACCGGCCGGCCCGGAGCCGACAATGCCGACGCTCTTGCCGTTACTTGGCCCGGCGGCGAAGATTTCGCGCCCCGAACTAACGGCGTAATCCGTCGCATAACGCTGTAAACGCCCGATTTCGATGGGCTTTTCCATCAGCGTCCCTTCCACGCACGCGCCTTCGCACAAGACATCCACCGGGCACACGCGGGCGCAACTCGCGCCAATCGGGTTGGCGTCGAAGATAGTCCGCGCCGAACCCAATAGGTTGCCGCTGGCGATTTTCTTGATGAACTTAGGCACGTCAATGTGCGTCGGACACGCCCGCGTACACGGCGCGTCGTAGCAATAGAGGCAACGATTAGCCTCAAAACGCGCCTCCGCCTCGTTCATCGCGGGATGGATTTCCGCGAAATTGCGTTCGATTGTTTCAAGCGAAAGTGTTGTTGTCATAAGAGTTAAATTAGCCGCAGAGTAACGCAGGTGAGCGCAGATAGGAAGGGCAAATCTGCGGCAACATTAAATTTCCGCGTCGGCTTCGATTTCGACGAGCATCTGTGGGTCAATCAATTTTGAGACTTCGACCATCGTGGTGGCGGGCATGATGTCGCGGAAAAACTCGCCGTGCGCCTGTCCGATTTCTTCCCAACGCGAGATGTCGGTGACGAACATTCGTGTCCGCACGACGTTTGCCAACTCCGCGCCCAATGCCTGTAAAGCCTTTTCGATGTTGCGGATAGCCTGTACCGTTTGCGCGTAGGCGTCGCCGGGGCCGACGATCTGGCCTTCGGAGTCCGTCGCCGTCGTGCCGGTGACGTAGATGCGCGGCCCTACGCGCACCGCCCGCGAGTAGCCGACGATTGACTCCCATTTCGTGCCGGATGAATAGCGTTGTCTTTCCATAGTTCAAGGTTCAAAGTTCAAGGTTCAAGGTTCAAAATCGGAGAAGCACCCCTGACTTTGAACCTGAAACATGGAACTTTGAACTTACTCGGCGACGAGTGAGCCGTAAGCGTCGGGCCTTCTGTCGCGGTAGAATTGCCAGGTGTTGCGGACTTCACGAATCATGTCGAGGTTCAAATCGGCCACGACCAGTTCGTCTTTGTCGCGCGAGGCTTCGGCGATGATTTGGCCGCGCGGGTCGCAGAAATAGCTTTGGCCGTAGAATTCGCCGATGTTCCAGGGCGCTTCCGTGCCGACGCGGTTAATCGCGCCCACGAAATAGCCATTGGCGACGGCGTGGGCGGGTTGTTCCAGTTTCCAGAGGTATTCCGACAGGCCGGCGACTGTTGCGGAAGGATTGAAAATAATCTCCGCGCCGTTCAAACCCAAGGCCCGTGCGCCTTCGGGAAAGTGTCGGTCATAACAGATATAGACGCCGATGCGGGCAAAGGCTGTGTCGAAACACGGGTAGCCGAGATTGCCGGGCCGGAAGTAGAACTTTTCCCAGAAACCGGGCGCGACCTGCGGGATGTGCGTCTTGCGGTATTTGCCCAGATATTTGCCGTCGGCGTCAATCACGGCGGCGGTGTTGTAATAGACGCCCGTGATTTCCTCCTCGTAAATCGGCGCGACGATGACCATTTCGTGCTGCTTGGCAAACTCTTGCAATAGTTTGACAGTCGGGCCGTCGGGGATGCGCTCAACGGTGTCGTACCAGTGCGTGCTTTGCGAAGGGCAAAAATAGGGCGTCGTGAAAATCTCCTGAAAACACAGGATTTTCACGCCCTGCGCGGCGGCTTGTTGCGCCATATTCAGGGCTTTGTCCAGATTGGCTTTCTTGATGTCTTCAATCGGCGCGTCGGTGGACAGCGCGTTACTAGCCTGAATCAGGCCGCATTTAACGGTGCGTGGCATAAATTATCCTCATTGCGAACTACGCCAAACCGAAATTTAGCCACAGATGAACACAGATAGACACAGATAAAAGCCAAAAGCAGCAAATCTGTGTTCATCTGTGTTCATCTGTGGTTACGTTCTTGTTTCTGCGTAAGTCCTCTCTTTCTAAAATATACGGTTTTCTTTTGTCAACAATTCCTTCGCTTTGCTCAAATGTTCCTCCGCCGTCTGCCAGATGAGCGCGCGGGCGTTGACGGCCTCGGTGGCGTCTTTGGCATTGGGCGCGGGCATGACGCCGCCGGTTGGCGTGGGCGTCGGGGCCGGCGGCGCGGCGGCCAGGCGTTTGGTTAAGTCGTACTTTGTCCAAATCGCGGTTAAGTCTTTGTTTTTCTGCTTTTCGTCGTCCTGTTGCGCCCAGACCTGGCCGGCGTCTTGGTAAGCGTCAAGCGCGGCGGCGATTTCCTGTTTGAGTGCGCTTTCGGGAATAAGCGGCAACTTTTCGTTGACCGCGCGGCGGGCCGTGTCCAAAACCAAATCGTACTCGTTGCGCGGGGCTTTGACGAAAACCGCCACGCGCACGCGGTCAAGTTGGCGCACGGCGTTGGCGGCGTCCTGTGACTGTTGCGTCAGCCGGCACGCGCCCGCGCACAGGCAAAGTAAAACTAAAAGATAAATCCGCGTGTGATTTTTCATAAAAGCACGCGGATTATAACAGGCGAAGGCAGAAACGCTCACGTTAGTAAGCGTGTCTTTCGTCGCCTTCACGCCTTCACACGCTTACTAACGTGCGCGTTTCTGCCCGTGCAGCCAGTTGAGCAGTTCCGGCTCTTTGAACGCGGGTTCCCAAGAATTATGTCCGACGCCTTTGAACTCGGTGTATTTGGGTTGCCCGCCGGCCTGTTTCAACGCGGCAATCATGTTGCGCGAGTATTCAACGCCGACAGTATCGTCCTGGTCGCCGTGAAAAGCCCAAACGGGTATGTCTTTGATGAGCGAGGCGTTAGCGGTGTCGCCGCCGCCGCAAATCGGCACGGCGGCGGCAAAGGCGGCGGGATGTTGCATGAGCATCGCCCATGCGCCGAAACCGCCCATTGAAACACCCATAACGTAAAGCCTGGTGGCATCGGCCTGATACTCTTGCCGCGTGTTGTCGAGAATCGCCCACGCTGCGCCAAGTTCCGGCGAACCGGCCCCGCCGCGTCTGGCCCAGCCAGTTTTCAAAGATAACTGCGGCGCGACGATTATCGCGGGATATTTGGCTTGTATGTCGGGCCGCGCCAGATAGCCCAAGCCGTGTTGGTCGCCGTCGTTAAGCAGCGGCCCGAAGTCTTCGCCGCGTGAACCGGCCCCGTGCAGCCAGAGAACCACAGGCAGCTTTTTCTGCGCGGCGTCGGGCGGCGCGTAGAGCGCGAAACGCATAGCATAGCCGTCCGGCGCATTGTAAACCCTTTGCGCGAACTGGCTTAGTTTTACAGACTGCGGCACTGGCAGCGTGGTTATTTGGTTGTTACGGCGCGGCGCGGTGTTGCAACCATTCGCCAGCAACGGGGCTAAGACAAGCCAGAAATAGATGTGGCGGAGAAAAGGCATTTGTTTTACTCGTCCGGCGGATGGATGCCACAGGCTACCCAAAAATGCCGCGCCGTCTGCGAGATTTGGTTGTTCATTTGCAGAGCGGCCACCGTAGTGCGTCCGCGTGGCGTGACGCCGATAATCTGCGTGCCGGCTTCGTTCCAGCGAAAATGCTCACGCCAGAGGTCGCGGCGCGGATGAAAAAGACGCACGGTGCGCTTGGTTTCAGGGTCTTGGGCGCGTTGCTTGCCGGATTTGAATTCGTTGCAAAAGGGACAACTCAGGCAGAGGTTCTCAAACACTTTGATAACGACATTGACCATAAGTAACTCACGTTACGCCGTTATCATGTTTACGGCTGCGCCGTCGGATGGGCGCGAACGGCTACGCCTTCGCGGACGACGACGCACCACATTTTCGCGGCTGTGCCGCCGTTGTTGCCCGTCAAGCGCGGCCTAGCCGCAGAAGTGCCGGGGAATCTTTCCCGCGAAGGTCTAACCTTCGCGCCCATCCTACGGCACAGCCGCCGGCGTAACAGGAGTGCGTACTCTTTTCCTATGTCGTTATCAAACTGTTAGGCCTCCGGCCCGGCGCGGCACAATATGATCGAGGTGAAATGTCGCCAGCGTCATGTCTTGCGCGGCCTGGCAGTATTCACAGCGATTTTGCGCGGCGCGGATGACTTGTGAGCGAAGAATACTAGCCATTATTGCTGGGAGAGGTCTGTCGGGCCAGGTGCAGAACATAACCGGCGCGGGCTTTTTCTATCAGGCCCGCGCCGTATTCGTTCATTATTTCGTCAAGTTGTTGGCGTTCTTCTTCGTTGAGTGCGCCGGCGGCGTTTTTATCCAGCATTTCGTCCAAACGGCGTTGCTGCGACGTAGTAAACTTGCGGGACAAAGCTGTTTCTGCCGCCGCGATAAATTCCTGCGCGGTTTTCTGCGGCGAGGCATAACTGAAAATCGCCCGCATGAAGGAACGCTGTTCTTTGGCCCCTAACTGTGCGTAAGCCGCTGCCAACTGCTCGGCGGTTAAATTAACTTGGACGACAGGCATAGCTTTAACTCTCCACAAGCGATTATACCATCAGGCCGCATCCGCAACCACTTCGGCCTGTTGTGGCGCGGTTTTTGTCAGCGCAAAATAGGTCACAAACCCGATACCGAAGGTCACAAACCAGGCGTAAGTGTAGAGCGTGTCGAGGAAACTTGGGTTGGCGATTTGCCCGCCTTTGGTGGTGGCGGCGTGCAAGAAACCCGGCACGACGGGCGCGATTGCCAGAGCCAAAGCCAGCAACGCCCGCCAGTTAAAGCCGTTGGCGTAGGTGTAAGGGCCGTTGACGGCGAACAAGCCCGCCAAGTCCAGCTTTTGCCGGCGAATGACCCAGTAATCGCAAATCAGTATGCCGGCAATCGCGCCCATCAAACCGGAATAGCCGATGAGCCAAGTGAAAATGTAATCGCCCATTGAGCCGAGCAGTTTCCAGGGCATCATCAGGACGCCGATAACCGCCGTTAGCAAACCACCCGTGACGTAAGAAATCAGCTTGGGGTTAAGGTTGGAGAAGTCGTTGGAGGGCGAGACGACGTTGGCTGCCAGGTTGGTCGTCAGTTGCGCGGCGAAGATAACCGCCGTGGCGAACAGCACGACGGCCACGCTGTCAAAACGCTTGACCAATTCCACCGGGTCGGGAATCGCTTTGCCGTAAATCAAGAGCGTCGCGCTGGTTACGGCCACGCCGATAAACGCGAAGGCCGTCATCGTCAACGGAAGGCCCAACGCCTGGCCCATCATCTGCGAGTGTTGCGATTTAGCGTAGCGCGTAAAGTCGGGGATGTTGGTTGAGAGCGTCGCCCAATAACCCACCGCCGCCGTCAGCGAAGCGGGAAATATCGTCCAAA
>JAYVJN010000422.1:0-2644 GCA_043769325.1 Acidobacteriota bacterium | reverse complement strand
CCAGACGTAACCGCCATCTGTGGTGTGAAGAATCGCGCCTTTGTCGCCGACAATCCAGCCTTCGGTTTTGCTCACGAAATGCACCGCGTTAAGCCGCGTCTCGACGCCGGAATAACGCGCCGCCCAGCGTTGCCCGCCGTCTTCGGTGTAGAGAATACGCCCGTTGCCGCCGACGGCCCAACCGTGCGAACCATCTTTGAAATGGATGTCCGTCAAATCTTCGCGCCCGCCGTAAGTCAAACGGCTCCAGCTGAATCCGCTGTCGTCCGTGCGCACAATGAGGCCGTTGCTGCCGACGGCCCAGCCCGTTTTGCCGTTGCTGAAAAAGACCGAAGCCAGGCGCGGGTTGGTGCGCAAGTTGACTGGCAGCCAAGACTTGCCGCCGTCGCCGGTTAATAAAACCACGCCGCCCGCGCCCACGATACAGCCGCGCGCTTCCGCGCCCATAACGACGCCGTAAAGGTCGGTGGTGACGTTGGTGGTAACGAGTTGCCACGAATCGCCGCCGTCTTCGGTTTTCAGCACGCGCCCGCCAAACCCCGCAATTACGCCCCTTTGCGGCGAAATAAACGACACGCCCGTCAATGGTAAATCGCTGCCGGCGTCGCGTTTTTCCCAAGTTCGTCCGCTGTCATGGGTCGTCAACAAAGTGCCTTTATCGCCGACAATAACGCCCGTTTTTTGGTCAATAAACGAAGCCGCAAAAAGATGTTGCGCCGTATCGCTCCACTGTTTAGCCCAGGTCATACCGCCGTCGTCAGTGGTCACAATTGCGCCGTAAGTGCCGATGGCCCAGCCTTTTTTGGGATTGTCAGGAGCGAAGGTTATCGCGTAAAGGTGGTCTTTAGTGCCCGTTTCGCGGAGCTTCCAACTATCGCCGCCGTTGTCTGTGAGGAGCACGCGGCCATTGGAACCGATAACGACGGCGCGGTTTTTATCGTGGACAAAGAGTCCGTTGAGCGGCGTGTTAAGCGGCGCAGGCTGCTCTTCCCAGTTATAACCGCCGTCTTTGGTGCGTAAAATTATGCCTTCGTCGCCAACGGCCCAGCCGCGCTTTTTGTCTTTGGCGAAACCGATAGCGCGCAGCGTATTGCCTTGCGGCAGAGGGTTTTGCCAATACCAACCGCGCAATTGGTTTAAGGCTTGCGCCGGCGCATATATTTGGGCCGCCAGAATGCAGCAAAGCAACGCGCCGCGCCTGAACAGACGCGACGCCGCCATAAGCCTGATTTTTACCCCTAGAGGCCGCACAAAATTCCCTCAAGCCTTTACCAAAAGCGCAGCATTATAACCTACATATAGACAGGATTGACAGGATTTCGCAGAATTGACAGGAAGTTTTTGAAACTATTAGAGAATTTTAGTTGGGTTTACTAAATCCACCGCCGAGGCGCAGAGAACGCCGAGGTAACGCAGAGACTCTGCGCTGTCTCAGCGTCTTTTGTGGCTCGCGGTGGACTGTTTTCAGTATATTTCCTGTCAATCCTGAAAAATCCTGTGCATCCTGTCTATTTCAAACGTCTATAAAACGCGCTCTTACTTCCGGCGCGGGCAACATACAAGCGTCATGTTTGCCGAAAAAGCGGTAGCGGTAACGCGCAATCAAATCGTAAACCGCATCGCGCAAAGGGCGCGGGATAACGTAAGCCGCCAGAAAAACCCGCCAAAAACCGCCCAGATACGCGGCGATTTGTAACGCCGCCGCCGAACGCACAAAGACCTGCTCGTTTTCCGTTCCCGCGCCTTCGACGTAAATAACCGAATCCACGTTGGCTAATTCTGCGTGGCGCACCAAAACCCGCCCGCCGAAATTGCTCTGCAACGCGGCGAAACGCAACGTCCCGCGCTGGTCCGCGTCAAGCAAAAGTTGCACCGTCTTGTTACAAAAGCCGCACACGCCGTCGTACAACAAAACGGGCGCGATAACATCAATTTGCTTACCTGTCATATTTATTTACTGCTTGCCATATCAATTATAAACCCCATCATGCACACAATAAATGCTACAACTACAAGAAGATATGTCAGGAAAAGGTATGACTGCGGAATCGCTCCTATAAGTATGCCAACTGCCACAAGCGAAGGCCCCCAAATGAAAAGCGCGAAACCAAAACAACCTACCGCCCCCATCTTTACTTGGGTGCTTTTCCAGTAAGGACGTACTTCTGGCAAACCCAGACAGATGAGGCTATAAAAGGCAAATAATGCCCAAACAATTATGAAAACGACCTTCACTTATTCTTGTCCCGTTAATTGCAATGCCGCCTCATCCAACAAACTCGTGTCCACGCGGCCCAACGTGGCGACGGCGCGGGCCATGTCGTCGGCCACTTCTTGGACGGCGTGACCATTGTGGCCCTTTATCCATTCCCAATTAACCGTGTGCCGTTGCGCCGCCGCATCAAGGCGCGACCACCAATCGTGGTTGGTCTTGCGCCGGAAACGTCCCAACATGGTCTGCACGACGTAGTTGGAATCGGTAAACAAATGTACGCGGCACGGCTCTTTCAGGTTTTCCAAACCCAACGCCGCCGCCGTAATTTCCGCCTGCTGATTCGTGGCCGCGCCGAGGTATTCGCCCACCGCCCGCCACAAACCTTGGTAGCCCAATAACGCCACCGCCGCCCCGCGCGGGTTCGCTTGC